>JAUVXZ010000320.1 GCA_030603345.1 Pseudomonadota bacterium | reverse complement strand
CGCCTGAGGGCATAGGGATCCGCTGTTCCAGTTGGCTCAAGACCTATTGCAAAAAATCCCACAATAGTATCCATCCTATCAGCCATGCCCACAATTGACCCGATAAGCGATTCAGGGAGATTACTGTCTGCTTGACTCGGTAGATAGTGGTCTGAAATAGCCCGACACACATCTTCAGGGTGTCCATCAAGTCTCGCATATATTTCACCTATTACCCCTTGAAGCGATGGGAACTCCATGACCATATCAGTAACCAGGTCACATTTACACAGCCTCGCTGCAAGCCTTACTTCATCTATTCTCTCTGGCGCTATCTGCTCAGCTAAGTATTCGGCTAATGTGGTAAAACGCTGTACCTTGGCAAAGGAAGTCCCTAGTTGGGCCTGATAGATAACCGTTTTCAGTTCCTCGAGTCTGTCTTCGAGGGGCCTTTTTCGATCTTCCTTAAAAAAGAAATCTGCATCTGCCAACCTAGCCCGCAGAACTCTTTCATGCCCTTTTCGAACAACGGATTCATCCCGGGCAATCGTATTGTTTACTGCCACAAAATGTGGCATCAGCCGGCCGTCTTGGTCACAAATGGAAAAATATCTCTGATGCTTTTTCATGGGCGTTATGAGCACAGGGTCAGGCAGATCAAGGAATTCTTCATCAAAACTACCACAAACAGCAGATGGAAACTCCACCATGTTGGTCACAGTGGACAGCAACTCGGGGTCTCTCAAGATTGTTCCCGATACCGTCTTGGCCGCGGCCACCACAGCTTTTTCAACATCCCCTTCCCTCTCTGTTTGATCAATAATCACTGAACTTTCCTTCATTTTCTCTAAATAATCCTGGAGGTCATGTATTTTCATAGTGTGGGGTGCCATAAACCGGTGCCCTCTCGTTTTATCTCCGCTCTTCACTCCAGCCACTTCAAAGGGGATAACCTCACTATTAAAAAGCGCGAGCACCCAGTGGATAGGCCGAACAAAAGAAAACGTTTCATGTCCCCAACGCATTGACTTTGGCCACGGAATACTTGCAATCAGTTCCGGCAAGGTCTCAGAGAGTATTTCTCTTGTATGCCTCCCGGGCATTGTACGTTTAACATAGAGGTATTCACCTTTCGGTGTTTCTACAATCTGCAGCTCATCAACAGAAACACCCTGTTTTTTTGCAAAACCAAAAGCGGCCTTTGTAGGGTTTCCTTGTTCGTCGAAGGCAGCCTTTTGGGGAGGCCCTGTCATCTCTTGGACCGTATCTTCCTGTTTATCGGCAATGGCCCTGCCGACCAAAACCAATCGTCTCGGAGTTCCAAAGGTAGCAAGGCCTTCCTTCATCTCGATACGGTTATCTCTCAAATAGGATTCTGCCAATTGCCTTAGTTCTTGGAGACCCTGATCAAGATATTCTGAGGGGATCTCTTCCGTGCCTATTTCCAAAAGCAGTTCACCAAACATATATCCTCACTCGACATTGGTCATTTATCATTCTTAAATTTTCAATTTTCAATCGTCAATCAATAGTGGATATCCCATCTCCTCCCTTTGGGCGAGATAATTTCTACAAACCAGCCGAGCCAGATTTCTTATGCGATCAATGTATTTTGTCCTTTCCGCAACACTGATGGCCCCCCTTGCATCAAGGATATTAAAGATGTGAGAACATTTGAGGCAATAATCATATGCCGGCAGGACAATCCCTCTTTCGGTTATCCTTAGGGATTCCTGCTCACACATATCAAACATCTTTAAGAGCATGTCCACATCAGCAACTTCAAAACAATAGACAGAGTTTTCCCACTCCCCTTTTTTATGGACATCCCCATAGGTAACCTTTTCATTCCACATAAGGTCATAAACACTCTCTTTTTCTTGCAAATACATGGCGATTCTTTCTAACCCATAGGTTATTTCCACGGAAATCGGGTCCAACCTGATGCTGCCTGCCAGTTGAAAATAGGTAAACTGGGTAATTTCCATGCCATCCAGCCACACCTCCCATCCAAGACCTGATGCACCCAGGGTGGGGGATTCCCAGTCATCTTCCACAAAGCGTATATCGTGTTCTAATGGATCTATCCCCACCCTTTTTAGGCTTTCCAGATACATTTCCTGAATATCGAGAGGCGAGGGTTTGATAATCACCTGGTATTGATAATAATGGCCCAGCCGATTCGGGTTCTCCCCGTACCTTCCATCTGTGGGTCTTCTCGAGGGTTCAACATATGCAACAGACCACGGTTCAGGACCCAATGCCCTCAAAAGCGTGGCGGGGTTGAAGGTCCCTGCCCCAACCTCCAGGTCATAAGGCTGCTGGATTATGCAGCCTTGCTCCGCCCAGAATCTCTCTAAGGCAATAACTAGTTCTTGAAATGTCATAAAATCCTTGCTCATTGTCCTTCGACCGTTGTTTGTTAGGAGCAGAATAGACTCAATAAACCAACAAATACAATGAACATTAGTTAACGAAAAGTTCAGCGAAAAATATCACTTGCCCCAAAGGATGTCAAGAAGGTAGCCAAGTTTAAATAGACCAAGATAACGGTCAACGGACAACTGCTAAGAAACTTAGTTATCAATGCTCTTTTTCTTATCTGACAGGATTTACTGGATCTATTGGATTTTTTTTTCTTTTTCTCAGTTTCCCGAAGAAACTGAGAAAGAAGAATCCCGCTACGCGGGAGAAATAGAAAACCGGGTTCTGCATTTTCTATGGAGTGGCATAATGCCCATCTCTGGTTTGACCCTGGAGCCTTCTCTTGCCGCCTTTGGCGGCATTGGGTTTTTGTCCTTCCGTCCGGGAAGGACAAAAGAACAACAGAAATCGTGTTAATCCTGTTTATCCTGTCTAATGCATTAAGAAAGATAA
>JAUVXZ010000210.1 GCA_030603345.1 Pseudomonadota bacterium | reverse complement strand
GATTTCTGGAAAAAAAGCACGATCATGTCAACTTACTTTCGGGCCGCCTTTGATAAGGAAGGCACTGTGGCAAAGATATCAGGCCCTGAATCTGTTAAGAGCAGATACATTACTGAGGACCTCCCATATGGGCTCGTACCTATCAAGAAACTGGGCCAACAATTCAGCGTGTCCACGCCACTTATCGATGCTGTCATTGAGTTTGCATCAGTGATAAATCAGACCGATTATATGAAAGAGGGTATGTCACTTGAGGAAATGGGGATAGCCGGACTCGGCCGCGACAAGTTGGAGGAGGTGCTTGAGCAAGGATTTAGTTGAGCTTTTTTCTTTTGGACCCATTCAATGAGCCCAGGACGGTAGCCTAAGATTTACGTCTGTGTGTTTCCGAAATGTTTCTCCACCGCCTCTAAAGATATCCTCTGAGGAGGATAGAGAAAGCGTCTCTTGTATCTTTTAATTCTCTGTAAGGAGCCCTCCAATCTCTGTTCTGAGATATCTCCCTTGAGCACCTTATCTCTTAATAACTCTATGCTGGCAATGAGATCCTCTTGACTACTACAGATCAGCAGTAGATCAATACCTGCTTCAAAGGCATCTGCCGCCCCTTGTGGCAATCCTCTCTGTTTTGTTATGGCTCCCATCTCTAGGTCATCTGAGATCATGAGGCCGTTAAAGCTCATTTCTTTTCTCAGAAGGTTGGTGATAATTTTTCTTGAAAGTGTTGCAGGGATTCCTGGCTCAAGAGCTGGATAAACAGCATGAGAGACCATGATACTGGAGACATGGGCCTCAATAGCACCGGCAAAAGGCACCAGGTGAATTGATTCCATCTCTTCACGGGTGGCGTTAATGAAGGGAAGATCTCGGTGGGGATCCAGATCCGCATTTCCTAAGCCGGGGAAGTGCTTGGCAACAGCCATTACGCCGCTTTGCTGCATGGTATTGATAACTGTTTTCCCTAACTTAGCTGCCACTAAGGGGTCATGAGAAAAGGGCCTACCTGCAAGGTGGGAGTCCATATTTGGTTGGGCTACATCCAGAACAGGGGCCATATTCATATTGAGCCCAACAAGACTCATTTCCTTTGCTGTAATACTGGCAAAATGAAGAGCACTCTGTTCCGGGTCGGGACTTTTCCCGATAGCTTCATTTCCGGGGAACTGAGTGAAAGGGGGTTTCAGTCTGGCTACCCTGCCTCCTTCTTGATCAACTGCCAGAAAGAGGGGGAAACCGCTGTCTTCCATTGATACCTTCTGTAAGTTCATACAGAGACGGGCTAATTGAAGGGGGTCCCTTATATTTCTGGAGAATACAATAATGCCCCCGAGATGGTAGTTTCTGATAAGATTCATCGTATCAGGGTCCACCTCAGGGCCGGGGATACCCGCTATAAATAATCGGCCGACGTTTTGAGTGATCTCTGACACGTCAAGTGTAGGGTTCATGATAAGGAGATTATCGAGTTTATTGAGTTTGTTGGGTTTGTTATGTTAAAATCTCAAGAACACTGTGAAAACAACAAACCCAACAAAAACTATCATTCATGTATAATTACTGGAAGACAATTGCAATCAAAAAGGCACTGTTATGAAAGCAATGATCCTGGCTGCTGGCGGGGGAACGAGATTGAAACCCCTGACGGACCTATGCCCGAAGGTTCTGATGCCCGTCGTGAATGAGCCGGTGCTCGGCAGGGTAATAGAGTTCCTCGGAGCCCACGGAGTTGAAGAGATAATAGTCAATGCCCACCACCATTATCAAAAGATGGTTGATTACCTTAAGGAGGGTAATCGATTTGGCGTAAGGGTGGAAATCAGGATAGAAAAAGAGATCTTAGGAACCGGTGGCGGCATTAAGAATACCCAGGATTTCTGGGACCAGGAGCCCTTTATCGTTATGAATGGAGATATCCTGACTGATATCGATTTACGAAGGGTTTACGAATATCATCTGAAACACAATAACCTCATCACCATGGTGCTCCATGACTTCCCTGTCCACAATAAGATAAAGGTAGACAATGAGATGAATATCCTCGCTATTGGGCCAGGCACGAATGTGAAGGGGGCACTCGCCTTTACTGGTATTCAGGTGATAAATCCTGAGGTACTCGACGCTATGCCTGAAAACAAAAGCTATAATATTATAACGTATTATAAGAAGCTCATAGATATAAGAAAATCCATCAGGGGTTATCTGGCAACCGGGCACAGTTGGGTTGATATAGGCACTATACCCGATTATATGAGATCTAATTTCAACCTACTTCCGCCGGAAAAGATAGCAATTGCCCAGGAGTGTCATATAGATCCTGATGCAACCCTGAAAGAGTGGGCGGTCATTGGAAAGGGGTGCTCAATTGAAAAAGGTGCCCTTGTGAAAAGATCTGTTCTCTGGTCTGATGTGGTTATTAGGGAGGGTGTCAAGGTAGTTGATAGTGTCGTTGCATCTGGCGTTATTTTGGAAAAACATCTTGTTGGCGGGGTAGCTATACGGTAATTTTTTGGTGAAAGTTCACCGTTCACCGTTTTCTGTTAACCGATAGGGAATTTAGAACGCTTGATATTGTGCAGTAATAATATAGACAGGCTGTTGCCCAAACTGTAATCCCTTTGAACGGTCATTGAAACGTTTTTTGCCAAGAAATCTTGGCGAAGTGGAAGATAAGCGATGTCAACTGTTTGAGCCCTAAGGGTGAGTTTTGACATCGCCTGGAGCGAGCCTTAGATTTCTCAATAAACGTTTTAGACTAAGAGAAAAGGGATTTCGGCAACAGCCTGTAGACAAATAACAGTGAACGATTAACTGGTTTAAATGATGAACCTACAGGAATTCGTTAAAACCTACCAAGACGATACCGAATTCGGCAGCAAAGAATCTAAGTGGAGAAAACTGCCTGCTGATGGTTCAAAGAGAATCTTTTATCGCGTGAGTAATGAAAAGGGCTCATGCATAGTTATGGCGAATCCACCTGCGGAACGGAACGCGGAAAAGGAAAATCTCTCATATCTAAAGATAGGCAAGCATCTTTTCAGTAAAAGGATCCCTGTTCCTTGCATGTACCGGTATGATCTTGACCATGGTTGGTTTATTATGGAAGATCTGGGGGAACAAAATCTCCAGGAAATTGCAATCAACTCAGATGGTCGCATAACTATATACAAAAAAGTTATCGAGCTCCTGATAGAGATCCAGCTTAAAGGTAGAGAAGGGTTCAATCTCGAGTGGTGTTATCATACCAAACGATATGATAGATTTATTATGGAAAAATTTGAGTCTGATTATTTTCTCAAATACTTTTTGCAAGGACTCCTCGGTCTCAAACAAGATCTCTCTCAGTTAAGATCCTCTTTTGAGCACCTCTCTTACCGTGCTTCACTTGCAGACAACAATTTTGTTCTCCACCGGGATTTTCAATCGAGAAATCTCATTATCAAGCACGATAAAATAGGGGTGATAGATTGGCAGGGGGCCCGACTGGGCCCCCTGCAGTATGATCTTGCCTCTCTGTTAATTGACCCGTATGTAGGGCTCACAAAAGACGAACAAATGGTCTTGTATGATTATTATCTGACCGTTCTTGAAAAGTACTTGCCAGGGATATCCCCTTCATTTACGGAGCACTATCCTTATCTTGCGATTCAGAGGAATCTCCAGATATTGGGAGCGTTCTCATACCTGAGCAAGATCCAAGGGAAGAAGAGATTCCTTACCTATGTTTCCCCAGCACTTCGATCCCTCGACGTGCTTTTAGCGGAACTTGATGACCCTGAACTAAATCCACTGAAAAGCCTAATCAGAAAAATCTATAAGAAAGAGAAATCAGCGGAAGGCGGATTTAAAAGGTAACAAAATTGAGAGCTGCTATCAAAAAGCTGGAAGCTGATGGATGAATGCTCGCAACAATATATATATGAGCTGTCTTATGGACTTGGAATGAGCTAGTATTATTATCGAATGGCTCTTGAATTACAATGGATTTTTCAGTATTATTATCAATAGTATATAACGTGGAGGATACCTAATGCATAATGAGTTCAACGCCATTGTTGAAAAGGATGGAGACTGGTTCATAGCCTATAGTCCTGAAATTCCTGGTGCTAATGGACAGGGACGGACAAAGGAAGAATGCCTTCAGAGCCTGTCTGATGCTATTCATTTGATTTTAGAAGACCGACTACAAGATGCTCTTCGCGGTGCCCCTGCCAACATTACATGTGAAGTGATTACAGTTGAATGAAACGTAAAGAATTATTGAAACATCTTCGACGACATGGCTGTTACCTTAAAAGAGAAGGACGCTCTCACTCCCTATGGTGCAATCCTCAAACAGGCCATATTGAAGCTGTTCCTCGCCATACTGAACTAGCAAATAAACTTGTTACAAAGATTGTTCGAAACCTATCAATTCCACAAATTTAATAACACTCTTGCCTAACACATCCCTGCACTTCATGCAGGCAAGTGAGACTGAGCAAAAACTCAACAAACTCAATAAACACAAGAAACAGAACAAACTCAGCAATTGGGGAACTGGGCATGGAAAAAAAGGCTTTGTTCGACCCCGGAGATCTGATAAAGACCTTTACAGGTGACTTTGGTCTGGTTATTTCAGGCGCGACATTTGAAAGGATAAAAAGGAAGGTTAAGCAGGGCAGAAAGTCTGGTCATTTCTTTGCTGCCGGATGTCCTGAGAATATTGATTACCTTCTGAAGGTCCCTGTATTTTTTGAGGATGGAACATACGATGTCATGAAATCAATGAATATCAGAAAAGCCACCGAAGATTGTGAGAGAAAAAGATCCGAACTGGAAGAGATGTTAAAGAGGGTTTTGGACTTCTAGCGTAAGGAGATGAGATGGCAAAAAAAGGAAATCAAGGAGAAAAAAAACTGTTGATGATAGAGAATCTCCAAGTGGAAGTGGAGGAGGGATACAAGAGAGGAAAGGAGGGATTACCATGAAGAGGGCTTTGAGATATTGTTTTGTTTCCCTGGTGATTCTGGTATTGGGGACAGGCACTGGATTCGCAGAAGAGGGAGAAGTCTGCATCAGATGTCACAAGGCTGTCACTCCTTTACTGGCTAAGGACTGGCAGAGTAGTGAACATAGTAATAATGATGTTACCTGTTCTGTTTGCCATGGAACCAAGCACAAGAGTAAAAAAACTGCCGACCTGGCAGAAATGCCTACTGAGGCGACCTGTGCCGAGTGCCATGAGGAACAGTTTGATCAGTTTGCCAAAGGAAAGCATAATTTTGGCTGGACAGCGATGAATGCGCTGCCGGTTACCCATCTGGAACCTGATGAATTGATGGAAGGAGGCAAAGGGTGCGGTGGATGCCACAATATGGGAATAAAGTCTGAGGCCCAGAAGAAGGAGTTGCGTGAGAAAGGCTATACCTATAGAACGAATTCCTGTGATGAATGTCATACCAGGCATACCTTCTCGAAAAAAGAGGCGCAGGATCCCAAGGCGTGCCAGCAATGCCATATGGGGTTTGACCATCCTCAGTGGGAGATGTACGAAAGCTCTAAACACGGCGAAAGATACGCTATGAAGGAGATAGGGAGATTACCCAAAGATGCAGCTGCCCCTACCTGTCAGTTCTGTCATCTCCCTAAGGGGACCCATACCAACAGGGTGGCCTGGGGATTTTTGGCAGTAAGGCTTCCCCTGCCCGAAGACAAACAATGGGCCGAAGACCAGACCACCATCCTCAAGGCACTGGGGGTATTAGATCCAGAGGGCAAGCCTACTGCCCGGCTGGATATCGTTAAGGCCGCTGATATGGCCCGGTTAACTGAAGAAGACTGGAAGAACGAGCGGGAAAAGATGATCAAGAGGTGTAAAAAATGTCACTCTGAAAACTATGCCCGGGAAGAGCTTGAAAGAGGCGATCGGATGATTCAAAGGGCAGATCGGTTAATGGCACAGGCCATCAACATTGTAGCTGACCTCTACAAGGACGGCATCTTAAAGAAACCAGACCACTATGCCTATGCATATCCGGACTTTCTCCACTTTTATCGGACTGGGGGCTCTCACATCGAGCAGGTCTTATTGAAGATGTACTTGAAAGACCGGATGAGGACCTACCAGGGAGGATTTCACGTTAACCCTGACTATGC
>JAUVXZ010000168.1 GCA_030603345.1 Pseudomonadota bacterium | reverse complement strand
CTGGACCCCGAGGATGCGAGAGAGGTTGTAGGGAAATTGATTGAAATGGGGGTTGAATCAATTGCCGTTTGTCTCCTCAACTCTTTCGAAAACCCGACCCATGAGTTGACAATAAAGGATATCATACAAAAGGAGGCACCTGACATTTCGGTCTCTATTTCTTACGAGGTATTACCCCAGATAAGGGAATATGAGAGAACCAGCACCACCGTAACGAACGCCTACGTCAAGCCTCTGACTGGCAGGTACCTCACCAAGCTATCCGAAAGACTGGAGTCCATCGGCTCTGAGGGCAAGCTTTTCATAATGCTTTCCAGCGGTGGCATTACATCGGTGGAAACAGCTGCGGAATTCCCCGTCAGGATCATCGAGTCGGGCCCAACAGCGGCTGTTATCGCAGGCCAGTACTACGGAAAGCTTTTCGATATACCGGAAATGTTCTGTTTCGACATGGGAGGGACCACTGCCAAGTCCTGTTTGATTCAGGGGGGAGTTGCCGGTGTGGTGCCTACCTTTGAGGTAGGTCGTGTCCAAAGGTTTATGAAGGGGAGCGGTCTTACGATTCAGGTACCGGTCGTTGACTTGATGGAGATCGGGGCCGGAGGCGGCAGTATTGCCAAGGTGAGCAAGATGGGGACCCTTCAGGTTGGACCGGAGAGTTCCGGGGCTGATCCAGGGCCCATTTGTTACATGAGAGGAGGGAGTGAACCTGGAGTTACTGATGCCGATTTGGTTTTGGGTTATCTTGACGAGGACTATTTTTTGGGCGGAGAGATGAGGCTCGACAAGGAGGCTGCCAGGCGAGGTATTGAGGAAAAAATTGCTGGTCCCTTGGGGATGCCCTTCATACAGGCTTTATGGGGTATACATGACCTTATCAATGAGACGATGGCAGCAGCAGCAAAGACACATATTGCAGAAAAGGGTGGAAACCCCAAGGTCGTGACTTTGGCCGCCTTTGGTGGGGCTGGTCCAGTACACGCCTATGGTTTGGCCAAGAAGCTGGGAGCACCCCGGTTAGTTGTTCCGCCAAACGCAGGAGTGGGGTCTGCCCTGGGCTTTTTCACTGCACCGAGGGCATTTGACCTGGTTAGGAGCCACAAGGTTGCGTTTGATGCAGCTGATTTTCATGAAATAGAAGAGATCTTTAAAGAGATGGAGGCAGAAGGAGCCAGGACTCTCCAGAAATCTGACACAGAGGAAGATATTAGATTTGAGAGATCGGTAGATGCTCGCTTTGTTGGGCAAGGCTCTGAAACCAATATCTCTATCCCTGAAACCGATTTTACCAAAGTGAAAAAGGAAGAGGTTCGAAGGCGCTTTGATGAGGTTTATGAGAAGCTATACGGGAGAACCTATCCTGACTCTCCAGTTGAGTTCATAAACTTCAAGGTAAGGGCCAGTCTCCCTGAACGCCTGCTCCGATTGCCGAAGGGGGAGAAGAAAGTAGGCTTTTTAATGGATGCGGTCAAGCGCGAGCGCCAGGCATACTCGGGGATCGCCAAGGGTTTTATCCCCTACACGGTTTATGACAGATACAAGCTATACCCGGGAGCTGAATTTCAAGGCCCTGCGATCATTGAGGAAAGGGAATCTACGGTGATTGTTGGTGAAGACGCCTCTGTTTCTGTGGATGAGTTCGGGTTCTTGTGGATAGATTTAACAAAATAGCTCTCAGCTTATAGTACTAACAGCTATGAGCCATGAGCCATCAGCTAATTCAGGAGATATAGCGATGGGACAAAAGTTTGATCCTATAACCCTAGAGATACTCTGGCGGAGATTAATTTCCGTAGTGGACGAGGCAGACAGCACTGTTGCGCGGACGGCGTTTTCAAGCCTGCTGAGGGACGCCCACGACTACACCTGCATGTTTACTGACCGGAAAGGAAGAGAGCTGGCGCAGGGTACATTTGCAACCCCTGGCCAATCTGGGGCGATGGCACTGGGAATCAAGAATCTCGTTAAGAAGATGCCCTCAGATAGTTACAAGCCCGGGGACGTGTTCATAACGAACGATCCATGGGCTCTGGCCGGACATTTGAATGATGTGTGTGTGGTGAGCCCCATCTTTCATAAGGAGATATTGACGGCCTTTACTGCCTGCGTTTTCCATCATTCTGACATCGGTGGACGCGTATCGTCTGACAACCACGATGTGTATGAGGACGGCCTGTTCATACCGCTCGTGAAGCTCTATGAGGCTGATGTTCTCAACGAGGCTGTTATTGAAATGATTCGCTGGAATGTTCGCACCCCTGATGAGGTTATCGGCGACATCCGTTCCCAGATAGCAGCAAATCATGTGTGTGCAGAAAAGATATGTCAGATGCTTGATGAGTATGGCCTGGATGGCCTGGATGATCTGGCGGACGAGATTATCGGCCGCACGGAGACGAGTATGAGGGAGGCCATTGACAAGGTCCCTGATGGCATTTATTTGGCAGAAGGGATTATAGAACAGATGGAAGGCAAGGAGAATGTGGTGGTTAAGGCTGCTGTGGAGGTGAACGGAAGTGACATAGTGGTTGACCTGGATGGTTCCTCTCCCCAGGTGGATTGGGGTGGCAATGTTGTGTATAATTTCACCTACGCCTATGTGTTTATGGCTCTCAAAAGCATGTTTGACCCTGACATACCGAACAACGATGGGTGCACAGAGCCCATATCTATGAAGGCACCCGAAGGCACCGTGGTCAACTGTGCATTCCCGGTAGCTGTTGCCGCGCGAATGCAGATCGGACATTTTCTTACTGAGATAGTGTACAGGGCATTGGCAGGGGCTGTACCTGATAGAGTTCTTGCGGGAAGTGGTGGTACTCCTGCGACGATGAATGTGTTTTACGGAAAGAGAAACAACGGAAAGCCGTGGCATTCGGTGATTATTAGGGGCGGAGGTATGGGTGCAAGCTCCATAAATGATGGTGACTATGATTATATATTCCCTGCCAATGGGGCCAATACGCCGATCGAAATATTCGAGAATGACACCCCACTGATTGTGGAAAAGAGGGGGCTTCTTATCGATTCTGGTGGGCCAGGTAAGATGAAGGGCGGTCTTGGGCGGCAGGTGGTCTTCAGGATCCCTGACGATGAGTATGCCCCTACCCCCCCCGTTAGTCTTGGAATTCAGTCCGGGAGATATCGCTATCCTCCCGAGGGGCTCTTTGGTGGAAAGGATGGATCAAGGGCACAGTTTCTGGTCAATGGTGAGCGTGGAAATCCCTATGGCTTGACCCAATTGAGGCCTGGTGATGTGGTTATCATGGATGCAGCGGGTGGTGGTGGATACGGAGATCCACTGGATCGTCCCCCAGAACTGGTGGAAGGTGACGTGGCCGAAGAATACGTGAGCGTAAAGGGCGCTCAGGAAAACTACGGTGTCGTGATCGATCCTGACACCATGAAGGTTGATACGGATGCCACTAGGAAATTGCGGGAGTCTCTAAAGACGGTATAATTGAAGTTAAGGATGGTTGTTCTCGGGGCTCTGCCGGCATCATGTTGAACATAATCCCAAGAGGGATAGCTCAAGCTATCCTTTTTTGCTCTATATAAAGCGAATGATGGTTTGGTTATATCCTGCTACCAAGCAGAGCATTTTATCGTTTGCATTGTACATAACCCAGAAGGGTCTAGGATGGTCATGAGGTCTTTTCTTCTGTTCCGAGGCTCCCAGCCTGGTCTTTTCTACGACTTATCAACATCCCGCTAGCGGGACTCCGCATTCCCTTCGACAGGCTCAGGGCTGCGGCTTCCCCCACTGATAAGTCGTGAAAAGGACAGCGGCCTCCGACTCGGCCGAGCCCGTCGCGGGCCACCAGTCACAACAGAAAAGACCTCATGCCCTTCCCGACATCGTAAACTATTTGTTGCTCTCAGTAGTAAGTGTTGCCAGCTTATTACCATGAGCAATAATTGTTTCACGTGAAACATTTTCACGTGCATCTCCAAAAAAAATTCACTGACAAGCCCCCCAAAGGTCTCAGGCTTTGGGGGGCTTGTAACGGTGGTTTTATTACTGGTGCGCCCAGCAGGATTCGAACCTGCGACCTACGGATTCGTAGTCCGTTACTCTATCCAACTGAGCTATGGGCGCATGTATAAAACGTAACATGCTCCACCCCAAAAAAGAAAGCATTTTTGCTCAGTTATTTTTCCCAGAGTAAAGATCTACAATCCTCTGAACTATATCCGATGTAGAAGCATGAGGAACAAGGGGTATTCGCTTGACCTCACCTCCTGCTTTTTTGACCAGGTCAGCGCCAACGATTTCATCTTCCACCCAGTCTTCACCTTTAACCAGAACCTGAGGTTGGAGACATTGGATTAAGGCCAGAGGGTCTTCCTCATCAAAGATTACAACACCATCAACAAAACAGAGTGCGGCAAGCAATTCTGCCCTCGCTTGCTCAGGGATCACTGGTCGATCTTCTCCCTTAATGGCTCTCATAGACCTGTCACTGTTTACGCCAACTATGAGGTAGTCTCCGCACTTCTTGGCTTCAGAGAGATAGCGGATATGACCCAGGTGAAGGATGTCAAAACAGCCATTGGTAAAAACCACCTTTTTACCTTCCCCCTTAGCCTTTTCTGCTGCTTCTTGCATTGCCGGCTGATCTTTTATTTTTGACCGGTAGTCTTCCATTCGAGAAACCTTTTCACATACCCGTCTACCATTTGAGCCTGGTTAACCGCAAGGGCGTCAGCGAATGCCTTTAAGAATCCTTTTAAGTACACAAGGGCAGGGAGTTTTTCGAAATGTTCCTCCTCAATATCTTCTAATGCCTGCTTTGGTATGTTTGTCTTTCGGTATACTTCTTCCAGACTCATTTCTCTGGCTAATCTCACCATCTTGATGTTTTTGCCAGTTACGGATGTATACCCGTTGAAGAGATCGAGGGTACTGTCACAGGCTTGGTTCAGATCTTCTGATTTTTCTTCCTGGATAAGGCTTTCAACGCTTACCTCTTTCAGCTTCCCTTTGGGGACAGCGGTTTCTTCCGATGATAAAAACCCGATTTCTTGAGGAGAAAGCTCCCCCTTTTCCATTAGAATCTGATTGTATTCTTTTCTAAGCTGGCTGTTGGTCAGAACCTTATAGGCGTCAACCAAACGGGCCAGGATTTGTTCCCTTTCCTCTTGTGTGAAGAGTGAATACGTAGGAATCGAATCGTTTGAGTAAATGCTCACAGCCTCATCATATGCAGATTGAACTTCTTCAAAGGAGGCCTTGGGAGAAACACCAAGTAAGTCGTAATAGTTTTGCTCAGTTAGTGGCTTCATTATTAATCACCGGAGCTCGAGGTCAAAACAGTTAATCAAAGGAGAAACCCAGGTCCAATTGGTATGCGGGTGTTATCTTTTGACTGATTTCATCAATTTCCTTGAATGCCTTAGAATGGGGAAAATACGCCATGAGGGGTTTCATTTGGAGCAACCCTTTCCTAATATTGGCATCATGGCTGACACTTCCCAAGAAATCAATTTGAATTCCAAAGTATTTCCTGGCTACGAGAGCCATCTTTTCACCTATGGCTCTGTCTCTATCCGTTCTTACCTCGTTTATGACCAATTTAATATCTAAGGTTGAAAGATAACTTGCTATGGTATATCCAAGATTCGGTTCGATTTGTTCAATGGCCTCAAGGAGATCAAAAATTGAGTCGAATTTCTGTCCGCTCGTCTGTCTGACCCCTCTATCTATAAGGGATTTCACCAATTTTTGGTTGATCGTTTTTCTTAAATAGCGAAAAAGGAGACTCTTAACAAAACGGTACGTATTCTCAATCGACGTTGGTTCAGGTGATGTGATAAGGATACCGCAGTGGGAAATCAAAAAAAAATCGAGGATATTGAAGGTGGTACCAGGACCCAGATCTATCAAAATGTACTTATACTTAAGCCTCTTGATATTATTCAGAACCTTTGTCTTTTGGCCATAAGAGAGATTGGCAATTCCTATCATGTCTTTGGCACCAGAAATGAGTTTGAGATTATTTACCCCCGTCTTGACTACAACACCAGCAATAGTTGATTTTTTCTTGGTAACAAAGTCAGATAGGCCTATTTTTGGAGGCTCTAGGCCAAAAAAGGTATGGAGATTGGCAGTTCCTAAATCAGCATCTATCAGGAGAACCTCACTTCCTCTAGCAGCCAAACAGATACCTATGCTTGCGGCAATCAGGCTCTTGCCTGTTCCTCCTTTTCCTCCACCAATGGCAAATATATGGTTTTTTGCTGTTGCTGGTTTTTTTGTTAGCCCTTGTTCAGCCATTGCCCCCCACAGGGATTTTAATCGCTGATACGTTAACAGTTGGTCATAGTGATTGCAACTTTTTTTTAGGATGTTCGATAGGTTAACTTATTGTTGTTGACTGGTCGTTCAATCGACTGTAACTCTGGCCAGAGTGAGACAAATCACAGCTCTAGCCCCGGATTTTTTCAGAGTCTTGGCACATTCGTTCAAGGTGTGCCCCGTGGTAAAGACGTCATCAACCAACAGTATCTCTTGATCCTCTATGATTTCAGGATTCATAACGGAAAAGGCATCTTTTACGTTCTTTCTCCGTTGTTCTTTGCTGAGACCTGTCTGTGCTCTCGTATCTCTCCTTCTTATAAAGGACTGGTAGTCTAGGCGAGTTCCAAGGTCTGAGGAGATCAATCTCGCCAACAGAAGACTTTGGTTGAAACCTCTTGCCCGTAATCGCCGCCTGTGAAGAGGTACGGGGATGGTCAAGGAATCCCTCGAATCAGGTATCGATTCTCGCGTAAAAATGGACAGCAGCGGCCCAAGAGAGGAAATGAGATGAGTTTCCGACTTATATTTGAACCTGTGTATGGTTTCCATAAGCCGGCCAGTGTATAGATAGGGGGCTCTGAGAAGGTCAAACCATGGAGTTTTGCGAAGACAATTCTCGCACAGGTGATCTTGCCCAGTTAAGGGAGCGAACGGGAGGCCGCAGATGGTGCACATGGGGTGAGTGACAGGAGAAAGGGCAGTTTGACAATCACTGCATAAATGCTTGGGTGGCGGACGATCTTCATGAGGGGAAAAAAATCGACCGCAAATATGGCACCGTGGAGGATAGATAATGTCGATTAGCTGTGAAATGAACCTCACTAATTAATCCCTCAAACCATCCCGCAGTAGCGGGGTGGTCCCAGCTCTGCTATGCGTGTTAGATAGTGATTTGTGATGCCCTATGGAGTGAAGTTCAAATGAGAAAATCTTCACCCTGTTAGATACATGATGTACATTTCTGATCTAATCCCTGGCACATCGTTAGACCACGAAGTTATTATTCTTGCATTCTTTACTATCTAACAGGGCAGGAATGTCAAATCAAATCCAAAACCCCAATGTCAAAAAGGTTTTCCAAAACGATCAGTTATTTATCTTTTTCCCGTTGTGCATCTTCACCACTGTAGGCTGCGTTTGAATTAATGGGTGGAGATATATTTTTTAGCATTTGTCATTTGACATTCATTTGAAATTTGGGCTTTGACCTTTGTCATTAGAATTCATTTTATTTACATATTTGGACCCTTTTAGGG
>JAUVXZ010000284.1 GCA_030603345.1 Pseudomonadota bacterium | reverse complement strand
TCTTATACGAATCGAGTATATCGGCCAAAATCTCCCCTGCGTGTGTGCGGTCACGAAAAACGTTTACCCGATCGCGAAGTTCGGGGATATCCACAACGTTCTTGGCCGGCAGTCCGCTCATAGAAACCTACCTTTGATGTTGCTAGTATGTTAATTATTGCGGGCTGATCCCTCAAGAGCTCCACGGTACAGGGGCAAGCGAATCTTGAAGGTTGTTCCCTTACCCTCCTCACTTTTTAGGAAAAATGAACTGCCCCCGTGATCTTCAATAATCCTCTTTGAGATACACAAACCGAGGCCTGTTCCGTGCTTTTTGGTGGTGAAAAAGGGAGCAAAGACCTTGTCCCTGTCCTGTTCTGAAATCCCACAACCCTCGTCTTTTACCATGATCTCCACCTGGCCCCCTGACAACCTGCTCTGAATCGAGATTTTACCCCCGCTCTCCATGGCCTCGATCGCATTCTTCACCAGATTCAAAAAAACCTGCTCTAATCTGCCCCTGTCTCCTAAAACAGTAGGGGCTCTTTCATCTAATGTGACCTCTGTTTGTATGTTGTGCCTTTCACAGTCCTCCTGTACCAGTGAAAAGACCTTCTCGATCAGTCCCTTTATATCTACCGGTTCTGAAACGATAGTTCTAACCTGGTAAAACTCCTTGAGGTCTGCAAGCAATCGCTCTAACCGCCTGATCTCCTCAGTGATAATGTGCAGCTTTTTCAGGTTCTTCTCATCATCCGTTTCTCTCATGAGCTGCTGGGCAAATCCCCCGATCATCATCAGCGGATTCTTTATCTCATGGGTGATCTCTGCCACCATTTGACCCAGAGCAGCTAACCGCTCCGATTGCATGACTTGTTCCCGAAGTTCCTGGGTCTGCGTCAAGTCTCTAACAATACCGGTAAAGAAAAGTTGCTTCTCCACCTCAGTAACAGAAAATGAAACGGATGCGGGAAACGTTTCACCGTTTTTCCTGCTTGCCACCATCTCTGCAGCATGTCCAATGCGTCCGGGAATCCTGGTCTTCACATAGCGGGCTACTGCCTCCCGGTGGTTTCTGCTACAGGCAGGTGACATAATCACATTAAGATCGTGGCCAATGATCTCTTCTCGACCGTAGCCGAAAACCTTCTCCGCTGCCTTATTGAAGAATAAGACCCTATGGTTTTTGTCTATAGTAACAAAGGCCTCATTCGTGTTCTCAACGGCATGCTTCAGGATCATGAGTTCCCGGTTTTCATCCTCTTTGCTGCCCGTGTTCCCCATAGCAAGCCTTCCTATGATTGAGGTTTTTTCACCTCTTTTTCTCTTTCTAGAGCTCATCTTTTGCTGCCCATCAAAAGGCACCGGGACAGACATTGAGTCACAACCAGAGGCGGCTAAAGGGATATCTACTGGTGCTTCAAATCCTCACTTGCCTGGACCAGTTCCTTCCCCGCCTGATATGCCTCTTGTAAATATTCAGGGTGTTTCAATACATCGCCCTCGAAATCGAGGCCCCGGTATAGGAGGGATCGCCAGAGTTGTACCTCAAGTACATCGAAAAAATACCGGACGGTAAGAAGGGTTCCGTCAAAGAGCTTTTTACCTTTGGTGGCCCCCACTGAAATGAAGAGCCCTTTCCGGCGAGGTCCTCCCTGTCCGCGGACTGCCCCTTCCAGCCAGTATCGCTTTACCCACAGAGATTGACAGCGATCCATAAGGATCTTGGTATGGGCACTTACCGTGTAAAAAAATATGGGTGAGGCCAGGATGAGCCCCTGACACGATAAGAGCTTATCATAAATGCTCTGGAAGTCATCCTGGATAACGCACCGACCGTTTTTTTTACACCCATAAATCTCAAGGCACGGAGACATCTTCAGATCACGGAGGACTACCTCCTCCACGTCAGCTCCTGCTTCACTTGCTCCCTGAACAGCCTTCTTGAGTAACAGAGATGTATTTCCCTTACGACGGGGACTTCCGTAGATAGAAAGAATATGCAATATTTCACCCTCCATGGTTACAGAGGCTAGCTACTCTTGATAGAATGCGGCACAGAGCCGTGCAATTTCAGGGGCACCATACCTGACCGTTAAATTCATGGAAGCGAGGAGCGGTTCTGCTGGGTCCCAAGTCTATTAAGGCCCTGCATGAACCATAGGTGAATACAGGTCAAAATCCTCGAACTGTTCCATATTATTTCTTTCTATTTCAAGAAGTTTGTAATGACCCATTTCCATGGTGGCCACATATTCTATTGTCTTTTTGAGCCTGGGATTATCTTCATACAACTTGGCGAGTTCATTATAAAAGTCATATGCTGCCATCTCTGCATTCATCGCCATTGAAAACACTTCACTAATAGGCATCATTTCACCAGTAATGGCCATTTCTGGTAAGGGCACCGGTGATTTTTCAGGAATCTGCAATTCCTTGTCCACAAACGTTTCTCTATAAACCCCTTCGATTATTTTTCGGTGTTTCTCTTCTTCAGAGGCTAGAAAGTTCAGTTTATCCTTGAGTAATGCATTCTTCACTCTATCAGCTATCTGCTGATAAACCTCTTTGCTGTCTATTTCGCTCCTGAGTGCCCCTAAAAGAAGGGTATGTTCATCAAATTTGCTCAAATCCATGTGGGTACCTCCTCTTTGAGTTATTTCCGATCATATTGTCTCATGAACCGTAAGGGGGGAGAAGGAGGGGTTCTATACTTGTTCCTGCAATGCCTTGGCCACCTTGCGGCCCAGGTCCACACATTTTTTCAGATCATCCTGTGTAGGCACATATTGCACCCTGATGCCAGGATCGAGGACCCGAAATTTCATCTCTTCCATAATGGTGTTGATCAGCTTCACCGCCTCTCCACTCCATCCATATGAACCAAAGGCTGCCCCAATCTTGTTGGCAGGGCGCAACCCCCTCATGTAGTGGAGCAGATCAGCCATCTGTGGAAGCATCCCATTGTTAAGGGTTGAGGAACCGATGATAAGTGCCCCTGCATCCAGAACCTCGGTTATAATATCGCTCCGATGACTGACCGCAAGATCAAACGATCGAGCGCTGACACCCTCCTCGACCAGTCCCTCCATAATGGCCTGAGCCATCATTTCGGTGCTGTGCCACATGGTATCATAGATAACGAGCGCCTTGAGCTTGCTTCTCTGCTGACTCCATTCATCATAGCATTCGAGTATCTTTCCAGGGTTTTTGCGCCATATAAGGCCATGATCAGGGGCGATCATATCTACCGCGAGATTAATCTCTTTGACCTGGGCTAAGAGTTTCTGGACAAGATTAGAGTAAGGAAGGATAATGTTAGCATAATACTTGGCAGCATGGCCTAAAAGCAGAGAAAGATCAACTTCATCATCAAATCGTTCGGTGCTAGCCAAATGCTGTCCAAAGGCATCACTCGAGATGAGAAGCCGATCACCGGGAACATACGAAAACATGCTGTCTGGCCAATGGAGCATCCTGGTTTCGATAAACTGAACTGTCCTTTTTCCCAGACTGATGCTATCCCCCGTTTTTACTACCTCATAGGGCCAATTCTCTGTGTGAAAGTGGGCAAGCAGGTTCTTCTTTCCCATTTCAGAGCAGAAAATCTTCTCCGGTTGTACAAGTTCTACAATTTCAGGGACAAGACTTGAGTGGTCCATTTCCACATGGTTGACGACCAAATAGTCTATCTTAGTGGGATCAATTATTTTGTGGATGTTTTTGAGCAGGTCACCTTTGAAACCCTTCTTGACTGTATCAAAAAGGGTAATCTTGTCATCTATCAACAGAAAGGCGTTATACGTGGTACCCCGGTCGACCGAATAGCCGTGAAAATCGCGGATATTCCAGTCGATGGCACCGACCCAATAAATATCTTTCAAGATTTCAACTGGTAGCATCCTATCCCCCTTGAACTAGAATGGCGCTCGATCATGATTCCTTTTCAAATTCATCTTTTTCGGCACCACAGACCGGGCAAACCCAGTCATCTGGCAGATCTTCAAATTTCGTGCCCGGTGAAACCCCACTATCTGGGTCTCCCTCAGCCGGATCGTAAATATACCCAC
>JAUVXZ010000036.1 GCA_030603345.1 Pseudomonadota bacterium | reverse complement strand
GGACTTCCTGTATTTATGAATATACCCGGTGAAAACCTGATTGGTGTTTATTCTGCTAATGAGTATCTGACCAGGAGCAACCTGATGAAGGCATATCTGTTCCCCGAGTATGATACACCAATTATAAGGGGCAAAAATGTGGTTGTGTTCGGGGCGGGGAACGTAGCTATGGATTCTGCGAGGACAGCGCTGCGTCTTGGTGCAGATCAGGTAAGGATTATCTATCGCAGGTCCAGGGAGGAGATGCCTGCCAGAATCGAAGAGATCCATCACGCTGAAGAGGAGGGAGTAGAATTTCATCTTCTGGCGGCCCCCCTGAATTTTATTGGAGATAGTGACGGACGTCTGGCAGGGGTGAGGTGTCAGAGGATGGAACTCGGTGAGCCTGACGAATCAGGGAGGCGCCGGCCAGTTCCGATTAAGGGCAGTGAATTTGAGACGGAGTGCGATACAGCAGTTATTTCTATAGGTGCTGGTGCAAATCCTCTGTTAACCAAAGCAACCCCTGATATCCAGTTGAACAGATGGGGATATATCATTGCCGAGCCTGAAACCGGTAAGACAACCAAAAAAGGGGTTTGGGCCGGAGGTGATATTGTCACTGGACAGGCAACGGTTATCCTGGCCATGGGAGCTGGCAGACAAGTAGCCAATTCGATTCATACTTATCTCACGATCGGTTGGTAAGGCGATCTTTCCTCTTATAGACTGGCGCTTCCAGGTCGATTTCCCTCCGAGACTGGATGATAATGATTGCCGTAATAACCAGAAGCCCTCCGAATATCTGCCACGGTCTTAACACCTCCCCTAAGAGCATAAAAGAAAAGATCCCTGCTGAAATTGGCTCGAGCGTGGCCACAATAGAGGCCCTCGTAGCCCTCAGGTGCTCTATTCCCATGAAATAGAGACCGAAAGGAATTACTGTCCCACAGGATATGATGTAGACCACAGCAAGCCACCACCTAAGTTCTGTTTTCCACAAGAGGATATTTTTTGCTGGCAGAATACCATTAAGGAGGAAAGCAGCAAACACGAATGCATAAAAGAGAACTGTCCAGGGATTGTACTTCCGCATCACCCTTTCTCCGAGTAGACTATAAAAACTGAAAAATCCGGCCGAGAGCAGACCGGCAATAACACCCTGCTTGTTTAAAGAGAAGAATGATACATTGTAGGCTTCCACCACGAAAAAACAACCAGTAAAGGCGAGGAAGATTGAAATGACTTTCCACCGGTCCATTCTTTCCTTAAGAAAGAGGGAGCTATAGGTAGCCACGAAAAACGGCGCCAGATACTGGAGCAAGATAGCCATAGCGACCTTAATCTTAGAGATGGCGAAGAGATAGGTCACTTGCCCTCCACTCATACCCAATGCCCCCAAGGCAATAAAATACCATACATCCCCAACATTGATTTTTAGTGAATTGATCTGAAAAAAGAAGAGATACCCCACTATAAGCAGAGCGGAAAAGGTTACCCTAAACTGGGCCAGGGTATAAGGATTCATACCCGTGTTGAATAGGTATTTAGAGGCAGTTCCGGACGATGCCCACAATACAGCGGCACACATGATCAACAGATACGGCTTTGTATGGCTTGGTTCCCCTTTGTTTTTGAACATCTGATTTATCACCCCATCAGATACCCGGCATTTCTATGCTTCAACCGATTTTAGCTAGCGAGGATCCGCCTCAACCTCAGAAGCGAGGGCGAGCTCGCCTATACTCGATAAACTTTTCCCTACGAAAGCGGGGGATCAAACATTCCCGGGCTTCAATTGTCATTCCCGCGAAGAGCCTGCCACCGCAAAGGCGTGGGGCGGGAATCCAGTTCATAATCTGATATCATCATATGAATCCTTCCAATCGGGATTCTTCTCTTCTATCAATCGTATCTTCCAGGATCTTCGCCATTTCTTCATTTGTTTCTCTCTTGTAATGGCACTTTCTGCATTAGGATGCACTCCGTAATACACAAGTTTGTTTACATTATATTTTTGGGTAAAGCCTTCAACCATTTTGTTTTTGTGCTGCCATATCCTTTGTACGAGGCCTGAGGTTATCTCTATGTATAATGTACCGTTGCGCTTACTTGCCAATATATACACATAAAATTGTTTATCCATACTATCATGTCTTAGATTCCCGCGGGAATGACGTCCAGTAGTTGAGTGGAAAGGGAGTGTCCAGGAGGGGTTTTGATAGGATAAGATAATCGGGGCCAGAAGTGGCCCCGATATTATCAAACGATGGTGCCTTACTTATAGGGTATTAGCTTTCCACCTCTATAGATCTTTTTCCGGTAAGTTAATGGGCTGTCAAAAAGACTCATGCTGAGTCCTGGCGATGATCTCTTCCTGATGATACTTGTCCAGATCAACGAAATAGTCACTATAACCTGCAACCCGCACAAGCAGGTCGCGATACTCCTCGGGAGCCGCCTGCGCTTTCCGAAGTGTCGCAGTATCGACAACGTTAAACTGAACATGATGGCCATTGAGCTTGAAATAGGTACGAATGAGGTGGGCTAAATTATCTATGCCCTCTTGTCCATCAAGGACGCTTGGCAAAAATCTCTGATTCAGAAGAGTGCCACCGGATTTGAACTGATCTATCTTCCCCAGGGATTTGACTACGGCCGTAGGACCATTACGGTCGGCACCGTGGGAAGGAGAGGTCCCATCAGATTCAGGCATGCTCGCAAATCTGCCGTTGGCAGAGGCCCCCAGCATCTTTCCAAAATAGACGTGGCAGGTAGTGGAAAGCATGTCCAGATGATATTCACTTCCCTTCGTATTCAGTTTGCCATCAATCTCGTCAACCAGGGAGGCGTATACCCTCTGCATGATTGAATCAGCATAATCATCATCGTTACCATAAAACGGAGTCTTATTGAAAAGACGAAGACGGAGTGCTTCCTCACCCTTAAAGTTCTTACTAAGGGCATCTAACAGATGCTCCATGGTCACAGCCTTGTCTTCAAAGACATGTTTCTTGATTGCTGACATACTATCTGTAACGGTGCCGATGCCACAGCACTGGATGTAATTAGTGTTGTACCGTGGACCGCCATTATAATAGTCCTTGCCATTTGCGATGCAGTCATTGATAACTACAGAGAGGAAGGTGGCAGGTGCGTAAGTGGCAAACATACGCTCTATATAATTGTTTACCCTTATCTTTATGTCCACGATATAATGGAGCTGTTTGGCAAAGGCATCATAGAATTCATCAAAATCCCTAAAGTCTCTTGGGTCTCCGTTCTCAAGCCCCACTTTTTTGGCTGTCAGAGGATCAACACCATTGTTAAGCGCCAGTTCAAGGACTTTTGGGACGTTGAGGTACCCTGTCAAAATATATGCCTCCTTACCAAAGCAACCGGTCTCGATACACCCGCTACAACCACCTTCACGGGCATCTTCCACGGTCTTTCCGGCCAGGACCTGCTCCATAATGACCTCATCAGCATTGAAAACCGAAGGATATCCATATCCCTTACGAATTACACGGCAGGCAGCCTTAAGGAAACGATCAGGAGTCTTGTGGCTGATCTGGACGTTGCTTCCCGGCTGAAGAAGATGCATTTCATCAATGACCTCCAGGATGATGTAAGAGAGTTCATTAACACCATCGGAACCATCACGCGTCAGACCACCAAGGTTAATGTTGGTAAAGTCATTGTAAGTACCGCTCTCCTGTGCGGTAACGCCTACCTTGGGAGGAGCAGGCTGATTGTTAACCTTGATCCAGAAACACTCGATAAGCTCTTTGGCTTTATCACGGTCAAGGGTTCCCTCTTCCAGGCCCTTTTTATAGAAAGGATAAAGATGCTGATCCATATGCCCAGGATTCATTGCATCCCAGCCATTCAACTCGGTGATGGTACCGAGGTGAACGAACCAGTACATCTGGATGGCTTCCCAGAAATCCCTGGGGGTATGGGCTGGAACCCAGCGACAGTTTGCGGCAATGCGTTCAAGTTCCGCTTTCCTCTGCTGGTCGGTTTCCTTCTCGGCCATTTCCTCGGCCAGATCTGCGTGACGCCCGGCAAAGATGATGGCAGCGTCACAGGATATATCCATACCTTTTAATTCTTCAGCCTTATCCGCGGCCTCCGGATCATTAAGGTAATCAAGCCTTGCGAGACTTTCAGAAATTTCCTTCTTAAAATCCAGCATACCTTTCTTATAAATAGTACCGTCAAGAACAGTATGACCAGGTGCCCGTTGCTCCATGAATTCAGTAAACATACCGGCCCTGTAGGAATCCTTCCACTCCTGTGGAACATCGCTAAAGACCCTATCCCGCATGGTCCTGCCGCGCCAGTAAGGGATAACCTTCTTTTTATAGGTTTCAATGTCTTCGTCCGAAACCGTGTATCTGGTCATATTCCTTGAGTTAAGGATTTTGAGGTCTTTAACAGAATGGCAGGTCAATTCTGGAAATGTGGAAACGGCTTTAGGAAAAGGGCCTCGTTCTCCAAAAATGAGTTCATCTTCACCAATATAAAGCGTTTTCTTCTCACAAAGGTTCTTAAAATTCAGGGCCCTGAACACGGGAATGGAGTACTTACCTTCATTTTTTTTGTAGAACTCAGTCTCAAGTACGGCACGCTCAATAGAAATACTGGGTTTCGCCTCAAAACTTACCTTTCTCAGTCTTGCTACCCTTTTGTTCATACTTATTAGCCCCCTATCTTGACCTGGGAACCAAATTTTTCCAGCCGTTTGGAAACTGCATCTATTTTATGTTCAGAAGAAGGCAAAATTTTACCGAGAGGATATTCTAAACCAAGTTTCATGTACTTACCCTCTGCTGCACTATGATAGGGTAATATGTTTATATCATGCACACCAGGGAGAGAGGATACAAAAGAACCTGTACGATCTATGTTTTCATCATCACAGTTGATACCGGGAATAATTGGAATACGTATGTTTATCTTTGCACCATGCTCGGCAAGAAGTTCAAGGTTACTGAGAATTTGCTCGTTTGGAACCCCCGTATATTTTCTGTGTTTTTCCGAGTCCATGTGCTTTAAATCATAGAGAAAGAGCTCTGTCCTCTCCGCGACCTTTAGGAGTAACTGCGCATCTGCGTATCCCGTGGTATCTACTGTCCTGTGGATGTCCAATTTTCCACAGGCATCAAGAAGCCCCAGAAGAAAATCAGGCTGCATCAGGGGCTCACCACCAGAAAAAGTGACCCCACCCCCGGACTCATCATAAAAAAGGATATCCTTTTTAATTTCCCCAACTACATGATCAACAGTCACCACTTTTCCAACGAGCTCACGGGCCTCCGCAGGACAGGTTTCAGCACAGGTTCCACAGTGAACACATTTAGATAAATACGTAGTCACCCCAGAAGGTGAAAGTGCAATAGCGCCCTCTGGACAGACATTGATACATTCCCCGCAACCAATACACCGGTCTTTACGATAGATTACTTGTGCCGATATATCCAGGCCCTCGGGATTGTGACACCACTGGCAATTTAAGGGGCATCCCTTGAAGAAGACAGTGGTGCGAATTCCTGGCCCATCGTGAATCGCATATTTTTTGATATCAAAGATAATCCCATTTTCCTTTACCAAATCTTTTCTCAAGATCCCTCACCACAAACTAGCCACCTAAAAAAGCTTCTCTTATTTGTTCATTATTCAGGATCTTATCGGCAGAGCCGTCAAAATGGTTCTCTCCCATAGCCAAAACATATCCCCTATCGGATATATTCAACGACCTATAAGCATCTTGTTCAATAATTATGATTCCTATCCCCTGTTTATGCAAATTGTTGATTTGATTAAATACTGCATCCGCAGCTTTCGGGGCTAGCCCGGCAGATGGCTCATCTAACAATAAAAAATCTGGTTCAGTCATGAGTGCCCGGCCCATGGCCAACATTTGCCTCTCCCCACCGCTGAGCGTGTGCACCCTTTTATTTCTCTTTTCCTTCAATACCGGAAAAGTACTGTAAGCACTTTCTATTCCTTTTTTTACCGCTTCGCTAGCTTTTGAGTAGCCCCCCATTTCCAAATTTTCTTGAACCGTGAGAGAAGGAAAGGTATTCTCAAGTTGTGGAATGTATGCCATACCTCTTTCCACTTTTTTATTCGGCTCTAATGTGGTCACATCTTCGTCCGAAAATAGAATATTTCCAGCATTCGGTATCAGATATCCCATTATTGTTTTGAATAAGGTTGATTTTCCAGCTCCATTGGGTCCAATGACTGTTACAATCTCATCTTGATCAACATACATTGAAACACCGTGTAAAACCTCCGTACGTCCATAACCTGAAACTATACTATTTACCTCTAATAAAGGCATCCTGCTTAAACCTCACGAAACGGGCTTCCTTAAGCGCCGCTCAGATATGCTTCTAGGACCTGTTCATTCTGTTGAATATCCTCTGGTGTTCCTTCAGCCATTTTTCTCCCGAAGTTCAATACATAAACTTTATCACAGATATCACTGATGACCTTCATACTATGTTCGATTATGAAGAAAGATTTATGTTCCTTTTTTTGGAGACCTCTTATCACCTTAAGTAACTCCATGGTCAAGGTCAGATTCACACCGGCAGTAGGCTCATCCAGTAGTATTAGATCGGGATCCAACATAAAGACCCTTCCCAGCGAGAGTAGCTTTTTCTGTCCCCCTGATAGATCGCCGGCATATGCGTTTTTCAAATCTACAAGCTGTAACATTTCAAGCAGATCCATCGCTCTATTTAAGTTCGCCTCTTCTGACTTATGGACCCGAGGGCGCACAAAGACCGCGCTAAATGGATTTTCTCCTACCTGACTCTTTGCTGCCAGCATCATATTTTCCAATACAGTCAATTTCTCAGGCGCTTTGCTTACCTGAAAAGTTCGGCAGAGTCCCTTTTTTGCAATTTTATCCGGTGTTAGGCCGTCTATCCTCTCTCCTTTAAAATAGATTTCCCCGCCATCCTTTTCATAAAAACCTGAAACTACGTTGAATAAGGTAGTTTTTCCCGAACCGTTAGGCCCTATTAGTCCCACGATAGAATCGCTTTCAACTTCAAGTGACACGCGATCCAGTGCCCTTAGGCTACCAAAATTCTTTTGTAGATTTGTGATCGTTAACATAGAATTGTTCATCCTACGTCCCTACTTTTTAAATCGTAAACCTTCTTTTTCTCCTTTGCCAGACCCTCAGGTCGATACAAGAGAAACAAGATTATCAAAAGGCCGATTATAACCATTCTTAGCGATGCCATAAAATCGGGACTAAACGGTACGTAACCACCAATGAATCTCGTAGAGACATTAAACAACTGAATAACCACAGCACCAATAATAGCGCCAAGATGGTTTCCTCTTCCCCCCACTATAATCATGGCCCACATAAGAAACGTTTCGATAGGTTTGAAGTTTTCCGGAGAAATATAGGTTATATAAAAGGCAAAGAGCGCACCAGCCAGGCCCGCGACCATTCCAGCAACAACCATGGCCTGCAGCTTTAAGTTCTGAGTGTCTTTCCCCAAGCTTAAGCATAGCTCTTCCTCATCCCTAATTGCTTTAAGATTCCTTCCGAATGGAGAATTCGTTACCAAGGATAAGAAAAGGTAGGCTATTACCACACAGGCAATAACGAAAAGGAGGTAAAAAAGTGGATAAGTATCTTTGGAAAAGAGCCACCCTAACGGTTGGGGAATGCTCATAACTCCGAAAGGACCCGCGGTCAGCCAGCCTTCATTCAGGGCGACTAGCCTAACCACCTCTCCACTGGCAAGAGTTGCGATTGCCCAATAATCAGACTTTAAGGATTTTGTTGGAATACTCATTAAATAACCTAGCAGTCCGCTTAGAGCCATTCCCCCCAGAAAACCAATTATTATGGGTGCTCCCGCTTTGACTACTAAAAGCGATGACGTATAAGCACCTATGCAGAAAAAGGCAACCTGGCCAAAGTTTATTAGACCTGTAAAACCAACTTGAAAGTTAAGACTCATGGCAAGCAGGCTATAGATACCGATCATGGTTGAAAGATATATGAGAAAGTTGATTATAGGCATCTTATTTCTTCCGTAGTATTCCGGTTGGCTTCAAGAGCAAGACAATTATTAAAATAACAAAGCTTATGGCCGGTTTATAACCTGTACTGATCTGAATCGAACCAACCTCGAATAATCCGCCTAAATTTACCAAATAAGCAAAATCAAAGGCCAGAACAGTATTTTCAGCCAGGGCCAAAGTTAGCGCCCCCAACATGGCCCCATATGGATTGCCGATCCCCCCTAATATAGCAGCACAGAAGACCGGAATGATGATATCAAAGCCCAATCTGGGATAAAGGAGGTGCTCCATGGCAATCATAGATCCTCCTATAACCCCATAGGAACTTGCCAAAAACCACATCCACTTAATCATTTTCTCAGAGTCGATGGCGCAGGCACTGGCTAATTCCCTATTGTCAGAGATTGCCCGCAGTGCCTTTCCGAATTTTGTCCGATGCAATATTAGATGAAATGCGATCATAGAAATTAAGCATGCGGATATTATTCCTATCTGAAGGGGGGTTATCCTTGCCCCCAATATCTCGATGGGCTTTCTTATCGGCATTGCATATGTCTTCATGTGGCTGGTCCATATTAATCGCATAATATTTCTTAGAGCAATTGCGATGCCCAGAGAGGTTATCATTAAAGTTACCGGCTTAGCCCCTATCATTCGCAAGCGTTTGAAAATAGCTTTGTCTATACAAATACCGGCTATTCCGGTAAAAAAGACAGCTAATATGACTGAAAAAATCAAATTTAAACCAATTATTCGATTAAATGTATAGGCAAAAAAGGCACCCAAAATAGCATAATCAGTATGGGCAAAGTTGGCAAATTTCAAGATATCATATACCATAGTGAGCCCTATAGCCAGCAGGCTCAGTTCGGCTCCTCTAACCAAGCTATTTACGAGAATCTGAGAAATGTCCATATATTAAACCACCAACTTTTGGTCTTAGGGCTTCGCCCCAACTGGAACATTGGGTTCTGGGAAAGTGGAGCAATGCACTTATTTGGTAATTTTTTCTTGAAAACGAAGTTAAGAAATGAGATAATTCCTTTTAAAAATCAACATTCCAATATTCCACCATTCCATCACCCCATCCGGCCTACACGGAACATGTTCCATATAAAAATACTTTTATTTCAACAAGTTGTAGAAATTTCGAGACGTTTATTGACGGAACCAACAAAATTAGACCCCACCGACGGGGGAGGGATCGGTGGGGTCGCCTGCTTCGTTACGTATCACCTTTGACATCAGGACAATTTGAATTGGTAGAAGCTAATCTCACTTCTTATAGGGAAAAAGTTTTCCGCCTTTGATGATCACCTTTTCATATTGTCCGAAACCCTGCATGCCATCCTCGTCAAACCTCTTATCCCCACCAGTGGACTGTCCTCTGTACCAGTCATCAACTTTACGCAAATTATCTCGAATAGCTTTTGGGTCTGTAGATTGGGCGAAATTGGCAGCCATTGCAATCAGAATTAAGGCATCGTAATTCATGGCTGCATATGCGGTTATCGGGTCACGTCCCATTTTCTTTTTAAACTTTTCCGTATAGAGAGAACCGGGATCCAGTGGGTTAAGGCCTTTCATGCCTTCAAGGACTTGCGGGATCTCCTTCATGGCTGATGCAAAGCTTGATGTCGTTTCAGGACAATACCAGGGTACTTTATCCACGTTGAGTAATCCCATTTCATAGGCTTGTTTTGCGGTCACCATACCCTCTTTGGCATAATAGGTCCCTATGATCACTTCAGGATTTTTTGAAAATAATCTTTGGAGTTCCGCTTTGTAGTCTACTTTATTCAATTCATAAACCACATCAGTGATAATTTCAACTCCCTGAGCTTTTAAATTTTTAATGGTTTCTTCTCTCAGGGCCATGCCAAAGGCGTTGTTCATAAACATCAAGGCAAATTTCCTTTTCCCTGAGTCCGCCGCGGCAAAATCTGCAATCACCTTGCCCTTGTAGTTATCCAATACATTGGTCAGGAAGATGTAATCACCTACCCCACGGAAAAGTGGAGAAGTAGGTGGCTGGAGCACCGCAAGAATGCCATTCTTTTGGCAGTACTTGGCAATGGGTAAGGCAACCCCGCTGGAAAATCCACCTGATATGACTTTTACCCTATCCACCCCTATTAATTTTCGTGCAGCATCCATTCCGGGTGCAGGCCGGGTTTCGGTGTCTTCGATGATCAATTCTATTGGTCTTCCCAATACGCCACCGGCTGCATTGATTTCCTCTTGTGCCAATTTAAATCCGGTCATCAGATCTTCAGACATCACGGCTTGCGTTCCTGTGATGGGACATAAAATACCGACTTTGAAGGTTTCTGCAGCAGTTGCAGAACCAACACCAATCAGTAAAACCGCCAAGATGGCAATTATTACCGTATATACATATTTTCTCATTCTTTTGCCTCCTTTCATCTAACTAAAATAGCTCTATCCTACCCCTTTTTTGTCTCGAATACCTGAGTCTTTTTTAATTCACCTCCCTTCTTTAGACTGCCTTTCTGGTTTATACAAACCTTCTCACCTCCATCATGGCATCTAACACAGATATGAAATTGTGTCAACTAACATTTTGCCTAACATTTGCCTCGCTGGGTATTCGATTCTGTGAGCTTTATCGAATATCCAGGCCTGGGTGAAAGGTTTTGACAAAATATTTCTTAAAAGATAGAAATAGAAATTGAGCATACCATAAGAAGTAGATGATCAAGCTGCCGGTGCAATATATTAATAAAGGAAGTGTGATATGAAAATAAGGAAAGTTGAGGCTATTCCTTTTGGCGTTCCAATCAGAAATTTTGCGGACGCATATGCAGACTTCACTAAATCAAATGCCGTCCTGGTTAAGATTTATGCGGGCGATGGAACAATAGGATTCGGAGAGGCATGCGCATGGGAACCTGAATTCTATGGTGAAACCTTGGAGTCGGTGAGTTCGACGATTGAGAAATATGTAGCTCCCCTGATTATTGGTCAGGATCCGCGAAATATTAATCGCATTATGTCGATCATTGACGCGAATCTGGCAAAGATGACATGCGTAAAAGAAGGTGTTGATCTTGCTTTGCACGATCTCGTTGGAAAGATCCTCAATGTTCCGGTCTATACGTTACTGGGTGGTTGTTTCCGCGATGAAATCCCGGTTGCCTCAGAGATTGGCATTGATACCCCGGAGGTTATGGCTCAAAACGCCCTGGATGTTTTGAAAATCGGATTTGGAGTTATAAAAATAAAAGGCTCTGATGATATGGCGTTAGATATTAGAAGGATCAAGGCGGTTCGTGAGGCGGTGGGAGATAAGGTTAGTTTGAGGTTAGATCCAAACGCTGCCTGGACTACGATCGGAACCATTAAAGTCATGAAGGAGGTCGAGGACTGTAATCTCCAATTATTAGAACAACCTGTCCCAAGCTGGGATTTGAAAGGAATGGCGCACATTCGCAACTCAATCGGTATCCCTTTAATGGCCGATGAGAGCATATGGACCCCTCAAGACGTTATTAAAATTGCCGAGTATGGAGCAGCTGATATCTTAAACATTAAGATGGCCAAGTCATGCGGATTAGCTTTAGGGAAAAAGATTGAGGCAGTCGCTGAGTCCGTAGGACTCCCCTGCATAGCTGGAACTGAAGTTGAACCTGGGTTTTCTATAGCAGCCAAATTGCACTTTGCAGCTTCAATGAAGATACATCCGCTAGCAAGTGAATTCACCGAACTCTCTCTTCTTAAAGAAAATGTCCTGAAACATAAATTTGAAGTAAAAGATGGCTGTGTTAAGGTTCCGGATGGACCTGGGTTCGGCGTCGAGTTGGATGAGGATGTATTTGAGAAGCTTGTTATTAAATCCTAACCCGGACAAGCCGGAAAGGAGTACTATTTGAAACTCGAAAATAATATCGCAATCGTAACGGGTGCCAGTCAGGGGATCGGAAAGGGTATCGCCCTGGGATTGGCTGAGGCCGGTGCCGATGTGGCGGTAAACTATCATCAAAACAGGGACGGGGCAGAGGCCGTCGCAAATGAAATCCTGGCTCTGGACCGCCGTGCCATCGTTGTACAGGCAGACGTTTCAAAAAGAAATGATGTAGACCGGATGATCCGGCAGACCTTAAGCGCCCTCGGAAAAATCGACATTCTGGTCAATAATGCCGGGCTTTTGGTTACCGGCCCTATTGAAAATCTAAGGGAAGAAGATTGGGACAGGGTTATCGAAGTTAATCTAAAGGGTGCATTTCTCTGCTGCCAGGCCGTTGGGCGAGACATGATCGAAAAAAAATCTGGTGGGTCGATCATCAATGTGGCTTCAATTTCCGGTCACATACCTGAGATCAACAGCGGTGCCTATACGCCGAGCAAGGCAGGCGTAATCGGGCTGACCCGTCTCCTTGCTGTTGAATGGGCGAAATATGGCATTAGAGTCAATGCACTCAGTCCCGGACCGGTGATGACCCCTTTACAACGAAAGGTCTATCCCACTAAAAAGCTTTTGGAAGCAAGAGATAAAGCTATCCCAATGAATCGGCATGGAACACCCGAAGAGATCGCCAGAGTCGCTATTTTTCTTGCCTCGGAGGATTCCAGCTATATCACCGGGGAGGATATAAAGGTCGACGGCGGGTCCCAGGCCAGTATGTTCCACTTGGTCCGTCAATTGGCTGAAAAATCGTCTTTGTAATCTTAATGCGGTTCATGGGGTTTGGTTGGTAGCTCAACGGTGACGGCTAAATGTTTGCGCAAGATTTCTATCGGGTTCCAATATTTTGCAAAAGGAGTTGGTCTTAATGCGTTTGACGGATCAGGAGCAAGAAATCCTCAAAGGCAAGCATGGAGAAGCCCCTCGGATTGCCCTGTCGGTTTTGGTCGATTTGGGGGAGGTGTTTGGCGCCCAAGAGATGATGAGGGTGTCGCAGGTGCATATCGATATGACAATCTATATGGTTGATGCCGGAGTAGAGTTTGCGGAGCGTCTGGCAGATTTGGGAGGGAAAGTGGCAGTTCCCACATCGCTTAATCCCAGCGCTATCGATCTTGAAAGATGGAAGGAATATCGAGCACCTGCCAAGCTTCTGGACAAAAGCAGGAGATTGGAAAACGCCTATCTTAGAATGGGGGCGACGCCCACATGGACGTGTGTGCCCTACCAGCAGGGGATGATTCCTCGATTCGGAGAACAGATCGCCTGGGGGGAATCCAACGCAATTGCCTTTGCCAACTCGATAATCGGGGCGAGAACCAACCGTTATGGAGACCTCATGGACATCTGTGCGGCCATCATCGGAAAGGTTCCAAAATTCGGTCTTCATTTGACGGAGAATCGAAAGGCGGAGGTATTGATTCAGCTCAAAGAAATCAGCAGGGAGATGTTTGAAAATAAGGCCATCTACCCGCTTCTGGGATTTTTAATCGGTGAAATGGCTGGTGACCGCGTTGCGGCAATCAAGGGGATTCCACAAGATGTCAAAATTGATTCCCTGAAGGGGCTGTGTGCTGCGGCCGCGTCATCCGGCGCGGTCGGCCTTTTACACATCATTGGGGTAACACCGGAGGCCCAGAGTCTGGAAATGTGCCTTCAAGGCACGAAACCAAGAGAGATCTTGCAAATAATGCCTAAAATGATTCAGGATGCCGAAGAGAGGCTTTCAACAGCTAAAGAGGATATGGCGGATTTGATCATCGTTGGTTGTCCACATTTCTCTTTTGCGGAGTTTAGAGAATTGGCCCAGCTCATGGAGGGCAGAAAAGTCAATAGATCCGTTACGTTCTGGGCCATCACAAGCCGGGCTGTTTTTGGATGGATAAAAAACTGTGGAATACTTAAAGATCTGACCGATTCAGGGGTGATGGTGTTTACCGATGTGTGTCCCTTGCAATACCCTAAAGAAACCTGGCATTTTAATGGCACAATGACCAATTCCGGCAAGTTTGCCAACTACTGTTTTTCTCAGACAGGGCTTGACGTGACTTTTGGAAGTCTCGAAGAATGTGTTGATACCGCTGTTACTGGAAAACTCTGCCGAAGGGAGTCCCCATGGGGAAAAAACTAACTGGACGTTGTGTGGTACCTGGAAAATGCGATGGGGAAGTCATGGTAAGTGCTCAACCCATTGGCTTTTGGGGTGGCGTAGACCCTGAAACTGGCTGCATCAATGACCCTCGACACGAGCTTTTCGGCCAATCTATCTCGGGCAGAGTTCTTGCCTTTCCCTTTGGTAAGGGATCGAGTACCGGTTCGCTTATCATGCTGGAGCTGGCCAGGGTGGATAAGGCGCCGGCTGCCATTATTAATATGAGAACGGAACCGATCCTGGCGACAGGCCCGGTCGTCATAAAACATCTTTACGGCAAAGAGATACCCATCGTTACCTTAAGTGATGATGCGTTCAAGATGCTGAAAACCGGCCAACATGTTAGGGTCAATGCCACAGAGGGATATGTGATCATTCTAGAGTGAAATCTTAATAGTTCTTGAGGTATTATCCGATAGTAACAAAGTTGGACATCCAGAGTCTTAATGCTTGCAGTAGACTGATTATCTTAATGCTTTTTTCCTATTTGACCAGTTAACCATTCGCCACTTTGCCGCGTTTTCGGAGATTTCCAAAAAGTGAGTACTGTCTGACGATTCCTCGGTGGTCAGCGAAGAACAAATCCGTTCCGTAGCGGGTCAGTGGGGTCAATCAGAAATTCGTGACGGCCGGTGATGTGGGCCGTGCCTCCTACCTCCGGGATAATGGCGGGGTGAGGGCCGAAGGTGGTGGTTTGGACGACACGCCCGGTAAAGCGGCTGCCAATAATGCTCTCAATAACAATAGGTTCGTTCAGGTCGATTTCGCCCCGTGCGTGATGGATAGCCAGGCGAGCACTGACGCCCGTACCGGTCGGTGAGCGATCCACCTCTCCCTCAGCAAAGATGCATACGTTTCGGCTATGAGCATCTTCAGCCAGTGGTGGGCCGATGAAAATGGTGCCATAAAGGAAACTGAGGTCCTCTTCGAAGGGATGGAGGATGGGCCTACTGCCCATTATGGACCTCTTAATGGCCATACCCCTCTCGATGAGCGGCCGAAAGTCTTCGGGGGTACAGGTCATACCGACCTCTTCGGCTTGCACGAAGGCATAAAACGCTCCTCCAAAGGCGATGTCGTAGCGCACTTTGCCCAGGCCCGGTACGTCAACCGTTTCATCCAGGACCAGCACAAAAGATGGGACATTGTGAAAATAGACGCTCTGAACATGCCCTTTGTCCACACGTGCATGGGCTGTTACGAGGCCAGCCGGTGTGTCAATTTTTACGGTGGTTTCAGGCGAGGTCATGGCTAGCAGGTTGGTCTCAAGGGCCACGGTGGTGATGCCGATAATGCCGTGGCCGCACATGGTGCTGAAACCCTCGTTGTGCATGAACAGAACCCCTATGTCTGCCTCTGGTGTAACCGGCGGTGTAACGATACAGCCATACATATCCGCGTGACCGCGTGGTTCCCACATGAGGGCCGTGCGCAGATGGTCCAGGTTCTCCTTTGCATAACGACGACGAGCCAGGATGTTCTCACCCGGCAATTCAGGGAATCCACCGGTGATGACCCGAAAAGGCTCACCCTCGGTATGGGCATCGATGGTGGTGATTTTGAGCCAGTGCTCCGGCGCTGTCCAGTCTTTCATCTAACAGGCCCCTTCAAGACAAAATATTTGGCCTCCTTCCGACCCTTCGTATTACGCACAAAAATTTTTGATTGTCTTCAAGGCTTCCTCATAGGTTAGTAGTTCGCTTTTGCTTTTGTTACGGAACTTGAGTTCGAGCTTTTGCTCCTTACAAGTCCGCTTGCTGATAGTCAAGCGTATGGGCATACCGAGGAGATCTGCATCACTAAATTTTTCCCCGGCCCGCAGGTCTCGGTCATCAAACAAGACATCGATCTTTTCTTCCAACAACTGTCGGTAAAGTTTCTCAGCCTCGTTTTTTACTTCTTCGCTTTCAAGGTTGAGAGCAATTAAGTGAACCTGAAAAGGAGCGATATGGACAGGCCAGATGATGCCGGAATCGTCGTGGTTTTGCTCAATGACAGCAGCGGCTATTCTGCTGACACCTAAACAATAGCATCCCATAACAATGGGATGAGGTTTCCCCTCTTTATCCAGGCAGGTACAGTTCATTTTTTCCGAATATTTCGTTCCCAGCTTAGTGATATACCCAACCTCAATACCACGAGCTTCTCCCAGTTTTCCCTTAGTGCAACGAGGACAAAGATTACCCTGTTTGGCCAGCTTAAAATCGCGAAAGGTAGGAAAAGGAAGGTCGCGTCCAAAATTTGCATTGATATTGTGGTAGTCAGTTTTATTTGCTCCGCACTCGAAGTTGATGCGATTACGGGTATAGTGATCGGCAATTACAGTGACCTCTGGAGGAAGACCAACGGGGCCAGCATAACCCACTTCAGCTCCGGTAAGCTCTTTGATGACTTCTGGAGAGGCGAGCGTCACTTCATCGCACTGGAGAAATTTTTTTACTTTGATCTTGTTCACATCGCAATCTCCACGGACCATAACCGCGACCACCTTATTATCCGCCTGAAACAGGAGAGTCTTGGTAGTTTTCCACACCGGTATGTTTAAAAACTCAGCCAGAGGCTCCACCCCGATGAGTCCCTTCCCGTAGACTGCCTCCATCGGTTTCTCTTCTTTGTCCTGTGGATATACTTCCAGGCGAGATTCGCCTACTTCCTGGGTGGCAGCATATTCGCAGGTATCACAGCATACAATAGTATCTTCTCCGGTGTCAGCGAGTACCATGAAATCATGACAGTCAATTCCACCAATTGCCCCGGCATCGGCCTCTACACAGCGATATGCAAGGCCAATACACTCACAGATATTGTGATAGGCATCATGCATCACTCGATATGAGGCCTCCAGGCCAGCTTCATCAAGATCAAAACTGTAGGCATCATTCATCATGAATTCCCTCGGCCGCATCAATCCAAAGCGGGGCCGGATTTCATCGCGAAATTTTGTCTGAATCTGGTACAATCTTTTGGGAAGGTGCTTATAGGAACTTACCTCTTTTCGAACGATGTCCGTAATTACTTCCTCATGGGTCGGCCCCAGGCAGACCATGCCTCCCCGCCGATCCTTGAAGGAAAACATAATTCCATCACTGTCGGTATATCCTTCCCATCTATCAGATTCCACCCAGAGTTCCTTGGGCTGAAGAGCAGGCATCAAAAGTTCCTCACACTCACAGGCATTCATTTCTTCCCGGATAATTTGAGAAATCTTATTCAAGGTGCGTAGGAGAAAGGGCATATAGGTATACACTCCCGCTGAAACCTGTTTGATGTATCCAGCACGGAGCATAAGCTTATGCGCTATCGTTTGGGCGTCTTTCGGATCTTCCTTGAGGGTTTTTCCTGTATGTTTCGATTGTCTCATAGTACATCCAATCTCAACTCACCTCTATAATTTTACCGAGCCCATCTTTCTCTGCTTCAGTCAGAACTGCTGAAGCAGCGGCGGCATCCTCCACTGCCACGCCTACTGTTTTGAAAAATGTAATTTCTTCATCAGATTGCCGTCCCGGCTTGAGCCCATTGATAATCTCACCCAATTCGGCGTCGATTGTTGCCCCGGGAATAATAATGTCACCCGCTTCGGACAGGCAGGCTTCTCGAGAATCGACCACGACCCGTGCCCTACGCACAGTAACTTCATCCACCTCCTGCATCTCGGGTGTGAATGATCCAACACCGGTGATGTGTGTGCCGGGTTTGAGGTCATTCCCATTAAACAGGGGCGTTGAAGAGGTCGTGGCAGTGATGATAATATCCGCGTCCTGGATGGGCTGTCTGGGGTTTGAACCCAGGTTGACGGTAGGGGCGTTCTTCCAAGTAGTAATCTCATCGGCCAGCTTTTGTGCAGCAGATAGTGAAAGGTCGAAAAGGTTGACCTCCGTTATGGAAGCGACAGCCATAACCCCTTGCAACTGTGCCCGACCCTGTACACCGGCCCCGAAGAGAGCGATTTTCGTTGCGTTGCGGCGAGCCAATAGTTCAGCGGCAAGACCGCCGGTTGCCCCGGTGCGGATAGCGGTCAGGGCATCTCCTTCGATAAGCGCTCTGGGTATCCCCGTTTGTGGGTCAAGAACGATTACAGAGGCAGTAGTGGTTGGTAAGCCCAGACTTGGGTTATCTTTGTAAATGGAGACAATCTTAATGCCCAAATCCTGACTGCTGTGAAGGTAGGCGGACATCAGCAGCGTGACGCCTTTACCTGAAGATATTCTTGTTCGAAGCGGTACAGTTGCCTTACCGGCCGAGAGCTGCCCAAAGGCGCTTTTCATGATATCAATTGCTTTGGGCATGGGCAAAGCGGCTCTGACATCATCACCGGTGAGAATTCTTATCTGCATGAGGCCTCCTATAATCTCACGCCCATATTGAGGTTTCCTCGTACATTCGGAAAATATCAAACCAACTATCAGAAAGCAACTTAAGAGTTAATACCGGGTGCAATTAAAACCGCTGGTTTTTCCCTCAATTTTTCTTATTGGTATGAATTTTTTTCTTGACAATCGCACTTGCTGAGGCCACCAGTAATGAGGTGATCTATGAGATAATGAAGCTGCTCATTGTAAAAGTGAAATTGTATGCTGATAAATTTTTGGCCACTATCCCTAAAGCCAGGGAGAAAGCAATTTCTACAGCCAATCAAGTTTTTTCTCATGTGGTTAAAGGTGAGAGTAAGAAAGCGGCTGAGAGCGCGCGTGTGCATTTGGAATTGGTTAAAGATAAGCTAAAGGATGTGATATCAGAAGGTATAGCGTAAACGAGCCAAAAACTTTGATAGTAAAAGGAGGTTCTTGATGGGGAATGGCTATTGGCAAAAATTACTCAGGGTAGATTTAACAAACAAAAAAACATCCGTGGAACCTATAGCGGAAGAAGACCTCAAACGGTTCATCGGAGGCGCCGGCCTGGCGGCTGAAATTCTTCGCAGAGAAGTCCCGGCAAAGATAGACTCCTACGATCCTAAAAACCTTGCTATTTTCGGGGCAGGACCATTCCAGGGGCCGCCTATTGCGGGTGGGGCGAAA
>JAUVXZ010000127.1 GCA_030603345.1 Pseudomonadota bacterium | reverse complement strand
CCTCCTTTCTTGTTAAAGATAGGTAGAGAACAAGAACCCCCAATAGGCCGGCCATAAACCAATTGGGTGAGGTGCCATACTTCTTGAACCACTCTTTGAACAGTATATTAATAACCCTCGGCCGAAAGTCAGTGTTAGTAGACTCGGCCGGATCAATGGATTCATTGATAAACTTAATCCTCTCTTTGGTAACGTCTCCGTAATAAAATCCATGGATATAGGAGGTGGCAATGGATCTTTTTTTTAGCTCTAGGGGGATATCAGCGGTAAGCTGGCCATCGCTTGCAAGGAAATAGATTTCTCTGCCAGGGATCAGGAGAACATTCCGAAAGCATTGCTTAACGGTATTGAAGATGGAGGACAATTTCTTGACCCTGACCTCTGATAAATAGTTAGGATTTGCAATGAGAGAGAAAGAGAGGATTCCATCTTTTTCGAGAATCCTCTTGGTCTTTTCAAAGAACTCCTTTGTGTAGAATCGGTTTATTTGGAAGGTATCGGGCTCCGGCAGATCAACGATGACGGCTGAATATCGTTTGTTGGTATCAGTTATATATTTCCTTCCATCAGTTGGGATAATCGTAACCTGTGCTTTAGGGCTCAAGAGGCCAGATTGGATTGCCACTCGTATTAACGTAGGATCTAACTCTACATAATCTATGTGGCGAGGAGCGTATTTCAAGACCTCATCGAAAGTCTCACCCATGCCCCCTGATACCAGCAAAACATCTTTAATTCTATCCAGCTGGCACAGGGGGTAATGGACCTTTTCCTCGGCAGCTGTAATATTGAAGGTGGAAAAAATAGGAGTTCCAGATTCCCAAAGGGTATATTCCCCTTTTTCTTTGGTTAATACTATTCTCCCATACGGCGATTCCTGGTAGCTCACGATATTAGAGCCATACTGGTTAAAAAGGGTAGAAGGCTCAAAGCCTTGTCCAAAGGAGAAAACAAAAAAGGCAATAACGGGAAAAAGGGAAATCAGAAAAATAAGGTATCTTTTTATACGGATAATAAGCAAAAGAGAAACGAGGATTAAAAGAAATGAGCTGACGGCTATTATCTTAAACGGTGTTAAGAAATATAATAAAATAAAGCTACACAAAACCCCGCCTGCAATATCGCCGATATTATCGGTGATGTACAATTGTCCTGCAGTAAATTGTCCACCACGAGCCTTTATGACAGCAAGCGAGTAGGGAAGAATAAAGCCAATTAAGAAAGCATACGGCGCACTGAGGGTCAGTATGTATAAAAAGATAGGATAAAAACCTGGAGATTCTCCATGAATAAAGACGGTGTCTCTGAAAAGCCTTATCGCTGTTATCTGAATCAAAGGCAAAAGAGCTGTAACCAGAGCAATAATAGAGTAAAGGTTAATTGACTTCTTTGGAAAAAATCTTGATACAAGAGAGCCGAGCCCACTTACGATCAGCCAGCAAAAAAGAACAAGGGAGATAGTAATCTCATTGCCTGAAAACTGTGAAAGAAATTCTCTAACCGTTATTATTTGAACGGCTATAGATGATATTCCGGTCGCAAAAATGGATACTATTATGAGCCTTGTAAGATTCATGAGGTACCCGGTCCCGTGAAAAATCGGTGCTTTGGTGGGATCGTTATTATTTCGATTTTTCCTCCTCAAAGGCCTGGACCTGGTAGATGGAGACTTGGAGTTTTTCCGTCTCCCAGCTATAAGCAGAAAGTCCTGCCTTCAGACATAGATGTGTCAGAAACTCTCGCTTATCTGGTAGCTGTTCCCAAACCTGGGGCAAAAAAGTCGCCTCGTTAAATCCCTTTTTGATGATTACCCCATCTATCCCTGGCCTCAGTTTGTCTAAGAGATCTTCCGCGTCTGTGTAGGTAAGTTCCTGGGGAGGTGTAAGGATGCTGATCTCAAGCTCTATTTTGTCAAATTCCTCCTGAGTTAACGGAGGGAATCGAGGGTCTCTGAAGGCCGCATTCAGCGCATTTTCTCTAATCCCCTCAATCAGTGTCTCTCGAGGTATGATATGCCCTATACATCCTCTCAGGTTACCATCTATGGTTACCGTAACAAAGGTGCCCAGTCTTTCCTGAAATTTCTCAGGCAGGTCTTTCGGGTCAATTTGGGGCTCTTCTGCCTTAGATAATCTGTTTTTTATGGTTTTTCTGGCCACCCCCAAAAGATACTTTCCTTCATCTTCAGATAGCCATTTTGCATTATCCATGGTCCCATCCCCCTTTATGTGAGTAGTTGTTTGTGTAGCCTCTTTGTTAAGCTGCTTGTCGCTTTTTTCAAAACTAAAGGCCTCGGAACCGAGCAAGCAGGAGAGTAAAACAAAAATAAAAAAAATGAGAAATTTTTTGTTCACTCTGTAACAAAGAAGCCCGTGCCATTTATGGCGGGCTGAAAGACCCAAAAAGTCCGGGCAGGATTTAGAGCTTCGTTTAGATAGTCTAGCAGGGTTTACCATTCTTTCAGGCATAAGAAGTTATTTTTCTTAGATCTCTTTGATTAGTTCTCTTGGTTCTATTGGTTTTGGTGCCCTGGCGTGCAAACTAACCAATTGGCATCGTTCAAAAGCGTTTTCTCAATGTTATATTGATCAGAGAACGTGTACACACTTGCCTCTATCCGGTCATGCCCATTTTTTCAAGGCCTGCCAGCCATCGCTCTCGCTCAGGCGAGGCGGGCGGGCGATATCTCATAGATTCCGCTTTCAGTGGAAAGCCAGATTTTGCAGTGGCCATATATGAAAACAGCCATGGCCTCCTTTAGAACGTGAACGATTACTCACTATGGTTCATGCCAACACTTTTGAACGACACCAACCAATTGAACCAGTGAAACAAATAAAACCATATATTTAATATCTTGTATCATTTTTATAAATCTGTCAAAATCATTTTTGGGTTTCCGGATCTTCCTTGTGATCCGCCTGCATCAGACTCCATGCGGCTGGCAGACATCAAAAACCCCACAGAATCTGCATCTTATGACCCAGATCACCTACCTCATAGGTCAGACAGTCGAGGAGAGAAGAAGGCTCTCTGAGGAAGAGATGTCTATTCGGGGGATCTCATTGGAGAATTCCCTCCGCATAGTCCCCTCTCATAGTGTGGCCCTGCAACTTGAAAACCAAGGACCTGGCTGGCTACACCGGCCAGTGGACACCCTCACCTCTATAGTGAGCAGGATATTCTATGATGATATCCTATATCACTCATTCAGGAATTTCTCCTCCATGGATGAAACGATGAAGGAGTTGGCAGTAAGGGTTATTCTGCATAAGAGAAATCAGATGCCCGAGGGGTTACAATATTTTTCTCCCCTATTTGGCCCCTCATTCCGAAATGAAAGCGTGCCAGGGATATATCACCAAGTCTTGGAATTCTTTTCTCTTTTGGTCAGCAACAATTTTGAAGACCGCTTTGTTGATCACCTTTCTCACAAAATAATCCAGTTGGATGGTTTGAGGGCTGGGGCCGGAGAACAGAGGTATGCCCTGGATAGCGATCTCGCCCTCCTCTTTGGCGATTATGAGGAATTCAAAAGTACCAACAGGCTCTACGATAATGATGATATCGTCTCTAGCGTGCGATCGTTCCTGGCCAGCGGTAAACCCCCAAGCCTTTTAAAAGATATCAATGCTATTATCTTTGATGGCTTCATTACTATTACCAAGGCCGAAGAGGAAATCCTCTATTCTCTCTTTCAGAATGTAGATGAGATTCTCTGGCTTCTTGATTTTGATGCACAGGAAAATGATCCCCTCGAAGCATTCCGTAAAGCCGCGGGTCATAGCGAACCCGGAAATGGCAGCGATCATGAGGCATACAGAATCTTTACCTCACTTGTTCCTGTCATGGAAAGAATAGACAAGGCTGGGTTTGCAACCTTCGTTAAAAAGGCACCGGCTGAGGAATTCAAAAATCCTTTTGCCAATGGCCTTTATCGGTCGGGGAAATATGATCATGGCAAAGAAAAAGGGTTAAACATAAGCTCTTTCCATTCAAGGTTGGATGAAATCAGGGAAATCGCAGGCGAAATAAAGAGAATTGTCAACCAGGAAAAGATAGGTGATCTCAGCAGCATAAGGGTAATCTTCCCCGATCTCAATGAGTACGCCTCCCTTATTTATGAGATATTTTCAGAATACGGAATCCCCTTCAATATAGCAAGGGGCGTACCTCTGTCCTCATCTCCTCTATCAAGGATTTTTCAACTGCTCATCGATATCCCCCTCAATGATTATAGGAGAAAAGACATACACGAGTTTTTCACCTCTAGCCTCGTAGACCCAATCAAAGAAAGCCCGAACGAGCACGAACAGCTTCAATATCTCCTGCTCTTGGAAAAGCAGGGGGTCTTCTTTGCCGAAGAACATAAGCAAGATGTTGCCACCCTTTTTAAGTCACAATCTACGGATAAGGCAAAATGGCGGCTGGATGTTGCCACTCTTGATAAGACTGCCAGGCAGTGTGGTATTAAGGGTGGTGATGTGCTTGGTGAGTATTTGCCCCAGGCAAGAGATCACTTCTTTTTCCTGTATAAAAACTGCCGCAATGAAAAAGAGAGGCAAGATATCCTTTCTGATTACTATACCTTTATGCATCAGCTGTTTCACTTAGAGAAAAACATCAAGCCATTGAGAGATTTACTGAAAAAGACACGTCCAAAGGAAGTTGTCCAAGGCCTTTTTTATCTCCTTGATATGTTTGGAGTGCAGAAGAATGTGTTGTCCCTCCTCAAAGATCAGAAAGGATCTGACCGGGAAGTAACAGAGAGGATCATTAGAAGAGATATGAGGGCTTTTAATTCGTTGAAGGATCTTACGGTGAGGACAGCCCGCGACCTGGAAAAGACAGAGTCATTCATAGCCTCTACCAAAAGTACCCCGCTGCTGGAGCGATTCAAAAGAGGATTCGATGCCCTTCTTAATCGCACCAGGATCATAGAGGACCACCTGAGGGGATCCATAGATGTATCTGAATACCCTGATATTATGGGGTGCTCATTTGACTGTATCTTTGCGGGCGGTCTCAGCGCCGACGAGTTCCCCCTGAAAGAACCGGATGATTTTATCATACCTGAGAGCTCAGCCGGGCCTCTCAGAAAGACAGATTTTACGGACCTGTCACGGCATCTTTTCAGCTATATCCTTTGCAACTACCACAAGAACCTTTACCTCTCTTACCCCAGGAGCATAAGAGACAGGGATGTTCAACCATCCCCGGTTCTGCTGGATATGCTCTCAATGGTGCAACAGGGGAATTTCTATCATGGCATAGAGGAGTTGGAAAATGCCTTTCCGTGGGAGCAAAATCCTTGCTTTACTCACGAGCAGGAGTTCTTGGATTCAGTAGCAGTGGAGAAAAAGACCTCACTGCCTTCAGCTCAAGGTCCTTTCCCCTATGAACATATCATCTTAGGTGAAAATCCGTTTCTTAATGAATCGGTGATAAGAGGTGTACGGTCCATGGTAGCAAGGAACACTGTGGACGGTCTTTCCGAATACGATGGGTTAGTTCATGAGGCACAGAATTTCACGAAATACCTTAACCATTTCAAGGATATATTCTCCACTTCCAGGCTGGATATGATAGCAAATTGCCCTTTGCGGTATCTGTTAAGGGAGATCTTTTGCCTCGAAACCATAGAGGAGTTAGAAGAGGAGCTATCTCTAAAAGATATAGGCTCTCATGTTCATGCTATCTTGAAGATGATATTTGAGGAGTTGAAAACAAATGGTGAAAATGTGGCCTCAATAGGCCTATCTAAGGCCTTTAATCTGGCAGGGGAAATTGGAGAGAATTATTTTTCCCGCTTAACCTACCTGGAGGGATTGGATTTTTTTGAAACTCAGAAGAGCGCTATTATGGAAGGCTTGGACACGCCATCTGTTTCTACGGAAGGTGGGCTTCCCAAAAGAGAAGGCCTGCTTGCCCAAATCCTCCGGTTTGAGGAAACTAATCTCAGCCAGGAAAGGATAACAGCGCTCGAATACCGGTTTGGAGATGAGGTCGATAATCCAGTCACGCTCGGCAAAACCAGGATACGCGGTTATATAGACAGGGTAGATGCCTTGCCCGCAAACGACAACATGTTCGTTATCTATGACTATAAAACCGGAAGGGCTCCTGCGCTGAGTGACATCAAGAAAGGGCTTTCCTTCCAACTTCCCGGTTACTTAGTGGCCGTTACAGCGGAAAAGGACATAAATGGCGGAGTGGCAAGATATTACCTGGTAAACAGACGACACCTTTCTGAAAACAATCCACTTACTTCCCCTATCAGCTACCGGTATGCTCAAAAAACCGGCATTGATCTCACTGGAGTAAAACTCATAGATGATTATGCCGATGAGCTCATGAGCCTCTTGAAAAAGGGCATCTTCCACCATTCCACCGAGGAAATGACCTGTTCTTACTGTGAATTCAGATACGCATGCTATAAGAACACGAGGCGGATGGCACAGCTTATTGACTCAGGGGCTTTTCCAGATTTGTATTCTGGAAGGAAAAACCTTGAAAGATGGAAAAAGGTTGAAGGTTTTAGAAAAAAGTGGAAAGAGATCAAAAAAAAGATGGAACACTCCATTACCACAAGGAAAGAGGCTAAGAGGAGAGAAAATCTTGAGAGTGTGCTGGAGTTTAAGCCGTGGATAAGAGACAGACGCTCTTTTCTCCCTTTTCATGAAGAATACCTGGATCAAATGATCGAAGAGATAGAAGAATATCTTGAATCATTTTAACCTTCCTCTCTCCCCTTCCCCACCAAAGCTTTCCACAATCCACTCCCGGATTTCATCTCTGACGCGCCTGAAGACGACCATTTTCTCGTCCTCGATCCCCTCAAATGCCACAGGATCCTGGAAGACCTTGTGCATGAATTCCTTTCCACCGGGGAAAAACGGGTAGACCTGCTTAGCCTGATCACATACCGTAACCACATAGTCAAATTTCATATCCAAAAACTCATCCGAGCTCTTTGAACGATGCAATGAAATATCAATCCCGATTTCTCCCGTTACCTTTACAGCATAGGGATTGACACCCCGGGGCTCCGTGCCTGCATAAGACAGCCGGGGTGTTGGAGTGCTGGAGTATTGGAGGGGCAAAGGCAAAGCCAGTTCCTATGGGCCTGGGTGCTTTAGGATAGGGCAAGAGGCAGATGGAGTGACGGGGAGGGAAAGAGATAAAGCGAACAAAGAAGTATAAACTCCATCTCAAGAGGTTTTGCAATTCAAAGGTGCATTGAATATGGAATACCCGTCTGCCACAGCGAATGCTGAGGAATGGAATAATAACTCGCAAAACCGGTTCTTCACTCGAAGAGGTCTGCGTGACTCCCGGTTCGTACGAGGCATAACTCACTGCCTTCGATTCGGTAAATCAGTAACCAATCAGGCTCAATATGGCACTCCCGGCAGTCCTTTAATGTGCCTTTCAATCTGTGATCCCTGGTTGCCGGCGGTAGTTTTTCTCCCTCAACTAATAGCTGTATAATGATTTTAAGCTTCTCAAGATCTTTGTGCCGCTTTTTGAGTCGCTTGACATCTTTTTTGAACTGAGTATCACGCCGGATTGATCGCATCGCTCAGATTCCAAGGTCATCAAATAAATCTTCGGCAGAGGTGAAGGTTTTTCCTTTGCCCTGCCTCGAATTTTCAATTGCCTTCATTGTTTTTTCATTGGGAACCTGGAGTTCAAAGGGCAATCCCCGGTGGGCGATAATCTGGCGATAATAGAGATCAAAAGACTTTGACACTGACAGACCCAAGTCTTTGAGAATGGCTTCGGCCTCCTCCTTTATTTGCGGATCAATCAATGCTCTGGCTGAGGCGGTCTTCGTTGTTGTCATACTATCCCTCCATGTTTATGGCATATAATATGCTATAAAGTAGTTCATGTCAACGTTGTTTGTCCGGCGACGGCATCCTGTAAATATAGCACACGATACCTCACGGTGAAAGGGCAACGCAGTGATGGGCTACTCGGTAATGGGGGGACGGGGGATTGACTCGGGTTCAAGGGTTCAGGGTTCAGAGGTTCCCCGCTTCCGCTTCGCTTCAGACGGGATCTTCGACTTGATCTTGCAAAAAATATCTCATTTATGGACGGACACGAATTAGGACATAGCGTACTTACAATGATTCGGCTTTCACGATTTCCCAGAATTTATTTGACAATATCGTATATTTAACTGTAAATTATACGATCATGAGCGAATATATACAGAAATATAGATTGCTGGAGCAATTCCTGCCTGGGCCAAATGCAAGACGGCTGGTCATTTTGACCGGTGCAAGACAAACCGGCAAGACCACTTTGGCAAAAGCCAAATATTCAGAATTGAAGTACATTAATCTCGATGCGCCTGAGAATCGTGAAGTTGTCAGAACAATCTCTACGGCATCATGGGCTAACAGTGTCGGCAACGCCGTGATCGATGAGGCTCAAAAAGAACCCAGCCTTTTTGAAAAAGTCAAATACGCTTTTGACGAAGATTCTGTGTCTTTTTGTCTTATGCTGGGTTCCAGTCAGATCCTTCTTCTGAAAAGGATCCGGGAATCGCTTGCCGGCCGTGTCTCGCTTTATGAAATATGGCCACTGATGATGCGTGAGATCTTCATGGGTATCGATTCTTATGATGCCAGACCACCGCTGGTTGACAGTCTTTTTTCAAAGAATACGTTCGTCGATATATTCGGAAACCTCCCTGAAATTTTGTTTGAGGAAATCGACCTCAAACATCGGGAAGCCGAGAACTATCTTTCAAGATGGGGTGGGATGCCTGCCCTGCTGCCCCTGTCCGAGGAACAACGTTGGAAATGGTTAAAAGACTATGTCTATACCTATCTGGAAAGGGATTTGGGTGATCTGGCCCGACTCAATGATCTCGTTCCATTCCGGACATTCCAGAAATTGTCCGCCCTCAGATCCGCCCAACTACTCAATTACTCCGAACTTTCCCGGGATGCCGGGCTTAGCGTCGATACTGCCAGGAGATATCTGCAGTATTTGAACCTTTCCTACCAGACGGTCTTGCTTCAACCTTACTACAGGAATATCACTAGCAGCGTGATCAAGACACCGAAGCGATATTGGGTCGATGTTGGACTCTTGCGACAACTTGGCGGTTTTCATGGTGAACATTCAGGCCAGGGGTATGAGACCATGGTGGTTGGCGAACTGATTAAGTGGATCAAGACAGCACAGAAAAACGCAGAAATCTATTTCTACCGGACGCGATCAGGGCTGGAACTGGACGTCTTGCTACAGACCGAAGCGGGCCTTGTCGGTATGGAGATTAAATCCAGAAAGACATATGCCAAAACGGACCTGCGAGCGATGAAAGAAGTTGCTAAAAGCGTGGGTGAGGCGTGGAGGGGCGGTTTGCTCGTAAACCAGGGAAATGTTCTGCGTAAAATCGATGAGCCGGATATCTGGGTCATACCCTCAAGGAGATTGTTTATTTGACGGGTTTGAGCGGTCGTTTCCTTTTCTCAAAGCCTACGAGACAACGCCTGCTAGTCGGGGATGGAAGTACTTGGCGGTGGGGTATCCTCCTTCGCCAAGGCTTCGGAGGACAGGATGGGGGGAGGGGGCCGGCAAATAGAATTTGCCGTAATACGAACTTTAATTTATCTTTTTCCTTTACTTTTCTTGCAAATATGAATATAGACTTCGAATATGCAAGAAATAATTGACA
>JAUVXZ010000002.1 GCA_030603345.1 Pseudomonadota bacterium | reverse complement strand
AGGATTATTAGAAAGATCCCCACTGCTACTATCACCAAGATATTTCTCGTCCTTTGTATGCTATTACTCATGGGCCTTCCCGAAAAGCCCCGCTGGTTTGAAGAGCAGGACAAAAACAAAGATGAAGTAGATGATAAATTGTTTTAGCTGACCAGGTATAAAGGCAGCCCCAACAGATTCAGCTAGGCCGACAATAAGCCCCCCAAAAAAAGCTCCGATGAAGTTGCCCATTCCCCCCAGCACCACTATCACAAAAGCTAGGATGACAAAGACGCTCCCTACGTGGGGGCTTACGTAGAAGAAAGGGGCGGTAAGAGTGCCTGCTGCACCCACGCATGCTGCTCCAATCCCGAAGGCCAGATAATAGATCCTTCTCAAATTGATACCCACGGTTAAGCTTCCTTCCTTCTCCTCCGAGACAGCTCGGATGGCCTTGCCCAAATCCGTGCTCTTGAGGAAATAATAAAGAAGGACGGTCACAATGATAGCAAAGAGGAAGGCGATCACCTTAGGTAAGCTGATTATCAATGTACCCACGGTGACAGCCTTGCTTAAATATGGAATCTGCAAGGTTCTGAAGTTGGGGCTCCAGAGAAAAAGTGCGAGGTTTTCAATAAACAGGGATACACCCAGTGTGAGGAGAAGTTGGTTATATTCCGGCGCATCTAGGATATACGATATCAGGAAACGTTCGATCACCAAACCGATGACGAAGAGAACTGGAATGCTGAGGAGAAGGGAGAGATAAGGGTCAATACCTAAGAGGACATACAGCCAATAAGTGATAAACATGCCCAACATCATGAAAGAGCCATGGGCGAAATTGATGATGTTCATGACCCCGAAAATCAAGCTCAAGCCAATTGCCACAAGGCTGTACACCCCGCCCATAAGAATCCCATTGACAACAGACTGGAGAAAGAGATTAAGGCTAGGAATCGTCATAAGCAACTCCTCTTGATGTACCAGCAGAGATACAGCATATTCCCCAAACTAATCACAAAACCTACTGGGGCACAAGTTTTTTTGTGTTCTGCGACTAAAGGTCTCCCTCTCACCCGAGGTGGCGAAATCCCGCTTCCCTCTATCTCTGAGATCAACACCCTGACAACCAGAGCCCAATTGAGGTTGATAACACATAAGATTTCTCAAAACGCTGACCCCAAAATGGTCCCAAGCCATTGCTAAAAAATCCTTTGTTCTGTAAGCCTGTGATAGATCTCTGGTCTTAAGTCTCTAAAAACCCCAGATTCAATCCTCGCACTATCAACATGCTCTAAGTTGATTACGGCCGATACTACTTCGTTTTCTCTTTCCTCTCCAGACGCTATAATCTTACCAGATGGATCACATATGATGCTGTCGCCAAAAAAATGAGTTTTCCCTTCATCTCCCACTCGATTCACAAAAACAGAAAACATGGCATTGTCGACAGCCCTCATTCTGGCTATTAGCTCATAAGTCTCCTTAACATATCCCCCGGCGGCAACAGGATTGAAATAGATCTCTGCCCCATTCAATGCTAATATGCGTGCTGTCTCTGGAAAACGACGATCAAAACAGATTCCGACTCCAAATTTTCCGAAAGGTGCCGTGTAAACGGGGAATTCAGATCCGGGTCTAAAATAAAGTTTTTCTAATGATTGCACCGCTGGAATATGCCTCTTGCGAGTTACTCCAATAACATTGCCCTCGGGATCAATAATTGCTGCACTGTTATGATAGACACCGGGACCCGCCTTTTCAAAAATCGGTGCGATAACGTACATTCTATACTTTTTTGCGATCTCGCTTACTTTATTGATGGTAGGGCCTGGTATTGGCTCCGCGATTTCAAACATAGGTTTGTAGTGTTCAAATTCTCTTTGCAGAAAACGATCGTATTCCATAGAAAAAAGCTCACCCAACAGAGCTATCTGTACATCTTCTTGACCAGCTTTTTCCAATACACCTAAGGCATTGTCGACTATTTCCTCCTTTGTTCCAACTATACATTTCAATTGAATCCCTGCGACTTTTATCTCGCGTTTTTGACCCGCCATTTTAGGCCTCCACGAACATATTATTCTCTTTTAAGGATCCCCCGTGAGATTTTCTGCTCTACTTGACTCAGACCTTGATAATTTCGTCTTTAGCTTTGATTATAAGAATGTTTGGCAGATACATAACCACTTGTTGAATAGCTTTGTCAACATATATATATAAGCAGATAAGTAATGTCAATGTAAAGACTCTAACAAAACCTCCTGCTAATCCTGTCCATCAAAAGGCATAAATCTATCTAGAATAAGGCAATTGGAGACGGAAAAAATATCTTCATAACTTTTCTCAACTTTTGAGCTCCTCATCTTTAACTCAAATATCCATGCTTTTCTTCTAGAAAAACTAAACAGGGTCTCTCCTGATAAATTTTCCAAACCCCCTTTTACCTACTATCTCACCATCCCTCATCACAACATTTCCCCTTACCATGGTGAGTATAGGCCAACCTTTCAAACGCCAATTTTCATAGATCGAAAAATCCGAGGAAGAATTCAGCATCGTGCGGGTAACTGTTTGTTCCTTATCCAAATCTACAACAGTCAGATCAGCATCAGATCCAATCTGAATACTTCCCTTCCTGGGGTGGAGATTAAAGATTCTTGCCACGTTATAAGATGTTACCTCTGCAATCCTTTCTAAGGAGATTCCTCTCTCGTGAACGCCCTCGCTGAGTAAGACGGGAAGCACGAGAGCCGTCCCCGAGATACCCATACTCGCATCCCAAATGCTCCCCATCTTGCTTTTTCTTTTTAAGGCCAGGTGGTCTGAGCCCACCGTTTGAATGGAGCCGTCTCTTATTCCTTCCCACAGCGCATCATTATCCTCTTTTGAACGGACAGGGGGAGAGATTTTCAGAAGATTGTCCGTCATATCCTCTTTGGTATGGGTAAGATAAACAGGGCAGGTCTCTACAAATACCTTTGAATAGTGCTGTCGGCATAACCGTACCTCCTCCAACGCCTTTTTACACGTTAAGTGTACTATATAGAGAGGGCAATTGGTGAGTTCGGCGAAAAAAAGTGCACGCCTAACATACTCAGACTCAGTGAAATCTGGTCGAGACTCCGCCCATGCAGCTGGGTCTGATCGGCCCTGATCTAAAAGCTTTTTTCTGATATTCCAAATAAGCTCAATGTTTTCAGCATGAATACATGGCAAAACTCCCTTTAGTTCTCTTATGGTAGAGAAGGCGTCATACAGGATACCATCGGTCATTTCAGCTGAACCCATTCTTTTTGCATCTTCTCCCTTATATGCCATTAAGAACTTAAAGGAACTGACTCCGTAGTCATCTACATATTTGGCTATCTTTCTGATATGTTCCTCAGACGAAATGCCCAGATGTATTGAGAAATCAATGCAGGACCGCTCTTCGCCAAGTGTTTTGATCTCATCGAAAATTTTCTCATACGGCTCTTTTTGTCGGTAGTAGGTAATGATGGTGCTTATTCCACCGGTGGCAGCTGATCTTGTTTCTGTAAGAAAATCTTCCTCCAGTTGGGACCCCAGCCCGAAGTGCACGTGTGGCTCGATGACTCCAGGCAACACGTAGTTTCCTTGAGCATCGATCACCTGCTTTGCAGCTATAGAATCCAAGCTCTTCCCAATCGTCACAATCCTTTCATCTTTAATCCCAATAGATCCCTCTACAATTCCCTCGCTGGGAATAACCATCAATCCATTCTTTACCAAACAATCCAACTCCATCTGTTCTCCTCCCTAATGTTGCCATTCTACTCTGTGACAAAACCCAAATTCTTCCTCCCCATTATCTTTCTCTCCTTTCGCTACCCCTCCCAAGCAATCTTGATCGGCCTTTGTAATTATCGTTCGGTAGAGAATGCATCGGCATACTGGCAGAAAGGACCTCTCAAAGAAGACATACTTGTCCCGGTGAGGAAACGCGGCACTGCCTCCTCCTCTAGTCCAAATCATCGCGGCTGAGTATTTCTCTATCCTTCACATGCGAAGGATACATGGCCCCTCCCCATCAACAAGTCCTGGTCCTTGAATAGGCATCACGCTGTCACGACCGCTACCTCAAGGCAGTACCCACTGTGGCACTTAAGACTATACGCTGCTGCTGCTCTCCTTTAGATTGAAATTAGGTTCATTCAGATCAAGAGGAATATCCACCTTTGGAGCTGCCATAATTTTGAAATACCACCATATCAATTCTAATTGAAGACACCAGCTGAGATTTATCCCAATTCTTATCCTAACTGCAAGAATAAAATTCAAAACCTCTCTTTTGCCTCCAGGCCCCTTTCTGGCCCCTCATCTTCCCCACCTAGACTCCCTCGCTCCCGCCGCGAGGGGACGAGGTGTGTTTCGCCTTTTCTATCTTCGGGATCTATCAGGCAAGGGAAAGTTGTTTCCGTGAAAATAACTTGCATTTTTCGAGTTATTGGGAGATTATCTTGCCTCCTGTTGAGTTGAAATGCCTTTTCTGAGCTGAAACCTGCTATTGGAGAGGAGGGAAGATCAAATGGATCCTAAAGAAATCTGTATCATTGGCGCCGGAAATGGTGGCTCAGCGATGGCTGCTGATATGAGTCTGGCGGGGCATCGCTGTCGGCTGTTTGAGTTTCCTGAGTATGCCGATAACCTGAGACCTATCATTTCCGAGGGAGGCATTCATGTGACCGGAATCGCCCGAACGGGATTTGCCAAAGTCGGTCTGGCAACTTTGGATCTTTCGGAAGCCGTTAAGGGGGCAGATCTCATCATGGTTACGACCCAAGCCCTCATCCATGAACGGGTCGCCCGGGAGGTGGCACCACACCTTTCGGATGGTCAGGCAGTAGTTTTATGGCCCGGCAGTGGAGGGACCTTCGTTTTTCGGAAGGTATGGGACGAGCTGGGAATGAGTCACCGCGTCTTCTTAGCAGAGGCCGTCACGTTTCCTTACTGCTGTCGCCGCCTAGAAGGACCGGGCACGGTCAACATCCACCGGGTGGACGGCCCGCGCATGCTGCTAGCAACTCTGCCAGCCGCAGATACCCCAGCCGTCCTGGAAGCCTTAGAAGGCGTTTACGCGAATGTTGTTCGGCCAGCAGTGAGCGTCCTTGAACCTGCACTTTACAACTGCAACATTATTGTCCATCCTGTCGGGGCCCTGCTCAATATGGGACGCATCGAATACAGCAAGGGAGAGTTCTGGATGTACAAGGAGGGTCTCACGCCCTCGGTCAAGAAGGTAATCTACCAGATGGATGCTGAAAGAATGGCCCTCTTTAGAGCATTAGGGTACTCTCCCTACACCTATGATGAGATCTTTAGGGATTCTTTCAATATGGACATCGCCCAGTTCGCGGTCACATCAAGCAAGGGACCGTTCAGCATACAGGACCGCTACATCATTGAAGACATCCCGATGGGAGCCACCCTCACCCTCTCATTAGGTCGAAAGGCTGGGGTGCCGATGCCTACGTATGAATCGATAATCCATATTGCCTCCGTAGTCAATGATACAGACTATTACTCCACTGGGCGCTCTCTAGAAAACCTTGGGCTGTCTAAATTGAGTCTGGAAGACCTCAAGTACTATTTTCTTACAGGCCGGAGATTGTAACCGTCAATCAGGATCAGAATCCTCCAGGAGTCAAACCGCTCTGGTCATCACCAGCCCTGTAAGGGGCAGAGCGAATTTGGTCTTCGAAGTGGTTCGAGGTGAAGGATGACTGATTTAGGGCAGATGCATAAACAGGACTAGGAACTTGAGCACTTACTGCGACTGCAAAGTCCGCTCTTAGCCTTGAAGATGCTTAGAGGGGAAGATGAAACTCCCGAAGGGGTACAACGCGCGCTAAAAGATATGGGATTCCGCTTGTCTTTTCGCCAAACCCTGGCCTCAAATTTGCGAAGACATGTCTCAAGTCTTCACTCCCTGCAAAAAGGGGCTGAGCAAGATTATATCCTCCAACTCCAACAGGTTCACCAGCATTTTTTCTAGTCCTTCCACCGCATGCTCCGGTAGGGCAATGCGTGCGAGACGATGGAATTTAGTCTTCAATTCCTCTTCTGTTAAAGGCCTGTCAAACCCCCCACGTGGCCGTTCAACGCTCTCAGTCAGTATACTTCCGTTCCGCAGCTTAACTTCGACTCGGGCAGGCCTCACGTCAGGCAGCATTGCTGTCAGCTTAGGATCCTCCCGAACGACCACACGCCTGGCAACCGCCTGAACCTGGGGGTCGGATACAACCTCTTCTGAATAGGCCTCTAGATCGTTAGTGCCGCGTACTAGCCTAACCGCAACATTGTATGGTATCGAATGTTTTGCCGCATAGCCATTGGGTGGATCACCCCAACTCAAACGGGTAGCCGGATCGTAAGTCCAAACTGTAATCTCCTCAACATCCTCCGCCTCAAATGGAGTCCGAGCAAGATGAGCGGCCATGGCCTCTATGGGCGCATGGTTCCATCGGCTACAGGCATAGAGTTTGAAGTAATTGCGGTTAATGTAGAACTCCCGGCCGAGGTCTTCCCCCAATCCACCATCCTTAAAAGAATCACCCAGGATGCGTCCGAACACCACATTCAACGAACCTGGCTCGCCTGTAAAGCCAGCCCCCACGAGCAAGGGCGCCAGCAAGCCATTATGGTTAGTTAGGCCCGTGACCAGGTTACGAACAGATGCACCTGTGTTTGCAGCTGTCTGCGAAGAAGCAATGCACATACCTGCTGCCAGATCTAAGGTCTGGGCCGTCTGCTCCACATCAAGGCCAAGCAACCGGCAGGCCGCCGCTGCCACACCCATAATAGCGTGCGTGCCAAAGGGGTGTACTGCCTCACGAAGGTGCGTTGCTCGCCCAACACGAACGGCAACCTCGTATCCAGCGATGAAGGCTGTCAGCAATTCGGCGCCCGATTGCCTCTGTTCCTCTGCTAGCGCCAGTGCGGCTGGCAAGATATGCACTGCTGGATGATTAATTGCAAATTGGTTACCTTCGTCTAACTCTAAGGATACAGCACCTGTGCCATTAACCAGAGCGGCAACATGTGGGCTCACTGTCTCTTGACGTCCCATGAGGGTAGACCGACCTGAACAGCCCAGGGTGTTCACCATTTCTGCCAGGCCCCTTACCTCAGGCAGCACAGCGCCGGCGAGCATTGTCCCAAGGGTGTCACGAATAACCCGAAGTCCCTGGTTACATACCTCTTGGCTCAGGTCACTAATATGCAAGTCATGGACAAATTTGGCTAGCTTTCTCGTGACATCCAAAGCACGCCTGCGGTCACCCATATGGGCTTCTCCGGCGCCTGACTCTAGCTTTGGTCGCTGGGAGTAATGCCTCGTTCCTTCTGACGTAGTACCATTCTTGGACATAGTAAAACCTCTTGGTTAAAATTCCACAATTCAAATTTCCTAGCATACCTACAAGGTAAACGGGCAAAAAATAATGCTTCCAGATGTATTAAAGTGGCAAGGGGCTCCTTCTTGTTATGAATTAACATATTGAAATGAAAAAACAAATCAGACAGAGTGTTCCTTTAAGACGCTACCACAAATTATAAAACGTTCAAAGGAGAAATTCAAAACTCTGTGACAAAAAGCGTTACTGTTTTTGAATCAAAGGTCGATTCATGATTTCTATCTGACAACACCGATATTACTTATTGACAAAAAACAAAAAAATGAATGATAACATATCCGCATAACCATACTTTTAAGGAAGTGGAAAATCCTTTAGTGAAATTCTCATTGAAGTGAGGTTGTGAATGGCTCGCCCCTTTGGTAGAATAAGTGGCCATCTAGATACAAAGAGATTTTCTTCTTTTTATGCTCGGAGAATTAGTCAATACTGCTAATACTGTAAAATAAGAGACATTTGCTGGTCTTTATCGAACTTGGAATGCAAGGTAAAGGTCAAATAAAGAATCCTCGTAGAACTTAGGGAAAGGAGGAACAGCATGACCCTCTTACCTGTCTATTATCAGATCAAGCAGACTATTAAGAATTGGATCATTAACAGGGAATATGAACCAGGGGATAAGATCCCCTCTGAAAATGAACTTTCGAAGAGATTTAATGTTAGCAGATTAACAGTTCGTCAGGCTATTTCTCACCTAATTCAAGAAGGCTTTCTAAGCAGCAAGAGAGGTGAGGGCACATTCGTAACTAGGGATGAAAATTTAATAAATAGTTTCAGTCTAGAATTTAGTGGATTTATGGACGACCTCTTCTACCAAATATCGAAGTCCAAAACAAAATGGGTGACGATGGCCAGAATGTTACCACCACAACCGATAAAGGAGAAGCTCAGATTACGTAGCGAACACGATGAGGTTGTACAAATCAAACGGGTCCGATTCTTACTGGAAAATTCTTTTGCTTACACTATAAATTATCTCCCCATTGAGATTGGCAGTAAAATCAAGGAAACGGACCTATATAGAAAGCCATTGTTGCAGATCATGGAACAAGACCTGGGGATTCGATTTACCGAAGCATTTCAAACTATCGAAGCCTCCTTTGCAGACCAAGAAGTGGCACATAAATTAGGAATTCCCTCCGGATCACCAATTTTATTTGTTGAAAGAATTATGTATGCTAAAAATCGGAAACCAGTTGAAGTGGTTCAGTCCTCATATCGGGGGGACTTGTACAAATATATTGTTCGCCTAAAGAGTGTCAAAAGAAAACAGGGCAGCATCTGGATACATCAGGATAAATAAAATGTATACAGTACTTATTCTTTTAACTATATAATGCTCAGCGTCAATGCGTTGAATATCGTAAATACCTTGTGGCATGGATATATGCTATCGAATACGCACTTACCAGAATCTTGCCTCTTTGTCCCCTGAGTGTCCAAAATAGTTGGAGATGCTAATGAATCTATGACAGGCTGACCAATGGAATCAAGCACTTTACGAAAGCTTTGGAGCTCGTATTGCCCCTCACCGTGATGCATTAGTTCAGATTTCAGAATCAATGAATACCCGCCACATAGGTAACTCTCGGACCAGACTATTTTTCTCAACCCGGTAAAGAAACTAGCTTAATTAGGACGCAAATTTTCGCCGATACACGCAGATATTTTTTCTATTAGTCTTTCATATTCAAAATCCTAATAACCTGCCCGCTAATGCCTGAGTGTGGCGATGGCAAGCGGGTCTGCGTTCATCTGCGTCCAAAAGGAAATTCCTATGCAATAAATTTATACAACTGGGGTGGTATTCAAGGGAAGGTCATTACAAGTCGGAAACTGATAGATGCAGCAAATGTATTATCAGTGAAAAGTTGTTGATGTTCCCGGGAATGGATTTGATATGGGTGGAATATGTCTATTAACTTTCTTCTTGATTTAGCTTGTTTAGTTATATATATATCTATATAAAGACTTTGGCAAATTTGACTTTGCAAACGATGATGGCAATATGGCTTATCCACCTGAAATGCAAGGCTCTCTCAAAAAAGTAGAGGCCTCACGGCGTCTCCGCAGGGAGCAGACTTTCCCGAGACTAGATTTTGCTGAAAAGACCACATTATTGGAGACCTACCATCCTGATTTCCGTCCAGCCGAAAAAAGGCAGATTCGGGTGGGGTCAAACAAGGGAGATTCAGCTCCTAAAGAATTGGTGGATTTATTGGAATCTCCCGGCCGACTTAATCCCGATATCATTGACCTAACAAAGGTAGACTATAAGACGGACATATTGGTTGTTGGTTCCGGTGGGGCGGGGCTAACTGCCGCCTTGACCGCGAAAGAACACGGAGCAGAAGTATTAATAGCGACAAAATTGAGACTGGGTGACTCAAACACGATCATGGCTGAGGGTGGCATCGGTGCAGCAACATTACCTGAGGATTCACCTGCCATCCATTACATCGATACCGTGGTAGGCGGAAGGTTCAAAAACATTCCCGAATTGGTTGAAGCGTTAGTGCAGGATGCTCCCTTCATTGTGGAGTGGCTCACGAATCTGGGTGTTAATTTTGATCGGCTTCCTGATGGCACCTACTTCACCCACATGCCTGCTGGACATTCCCGGAGAAGATCTCATTCAGTAAAGGACCTTACCGGCTTGGAGATCATGAGGGTTCTTTGCGATGAAATTCGCAACCAGGAAATCAATGTCTTGGAATTTAGCCCTGCTGTTGAACTCGTCTTAGATGATCAGGGAAAATGCGCAGGGTCCGTGCTGCTAAACTTTGACACGGATCAGTATATCGTTGTTGAAGCCAAAACCACCATTATTGCCACAGGAGGCATAGGGCGTTTACATCCACAGGGATTTCCAACGTCCAATCATTACGGGGCAACCGCAGATGGATTGATAATGGCCTATAGGGCAGGGTCCAAACTGCTGTACATTGACTATATTCAATATCATCCCACAGGCGTTGCCTGGCCTGAGCAGATGCTGGGCCTCCTCGTTTCTGAGGCGCTTAGGGCTCAAGGAGCCCAAGTGGTGAACGTCGACGGTGAGATGTTTGTCGACCGGCTGGAAACGAGAGATGCCTTGTCTGCCGCGATTATCCGGGAATGCGGGGAAAGGGGTAAAGGGGTTTTGACCCCTACCGGAATGGTTGGGGTGTGGCTCGACACTCCACTCATAGACGTAATAGGCCGGGATGGAACGTTCTTAAGAAGGTTCGCAGGGATTCACAAACGGTTTCAGAAATATGATATCGACCCCATCAAAGATCCTATTTTAGTCTATCCAACGCAGCACTATCAAAATGGAGGAATCCAAACTGATGTGCACTGCGAGACCGATGTTCCCAATCTTTATGCAATTGGTGAGGTACAAGGCGGTGTCCATGGTCACAACCGGTTGGGATCAAACTCCTTGGTAGATATTTTTGTCTTTGGACGTAGAACTGGAGAGTATGCAGCACAGAGGATCAATAAAACCAAGATCAGGAAGTTGTCCCTTGAGCATCTAAAGGCATATAATGAACTGTTGCTGGAAGAACAGACTACTACCGACACAGTTTCGCCGATGCTCCTTCCCGATTACCGTTTTGAAAAGGCCCTGATGATGGTACAGTATACTAAAGAGCCTTTTAGAGCCTAAGGATGCTAAACGATATCATTAAAATGATACCTATCTACGTGATGGGAAGGAAATACGAGGTACCGCGGGGGCTGACCATTCAGAAGGCATTGGAATTTTCCGGCTATATGCTGAAAAGGGGATGTGGCTGCCGGGGTGGTGTCTGCGGCGCCTGCGTGACAGTCTATAGGAAGAAGGGTGACTACAAGATCAACGTCGGTCTGGCCTGTCAGACCGTGGTAGAGCCAGATATGGACTTGGTTCAACTTCCTTACACATCCGCAAATAAAGCGCTCTATACAATCAAAAATACACCCCTAACTGATTCTAACATTATCAGGCTCTATCCCGAGCTCCTGAAATGTATGGGGTGTAATGCCTGCACCAAGTCGTGCCCAATGGACCTAGAAGTAATGAGTTATGTGTCTGCGGCGATCCGTGGGGATTTTGCAAAAGTAGTTGAGCTTTCTATGGAATGCATAATGTGTGGGATGTGTGCAGCGCGTTGTCCCGCTGAACTATCTCCCTTCAATATCGCCTTACTCATAAGGAGGATGTACGGAAAACACGTGATCCCACCAGCTCCTCACTTGAAGCAGAGGTTGACTGAGATAGCAGAGGATAAGTTTAAGGATGAAATAGAGAAACTAAAGGCCTCCGACAAGCCAGAGCTTGAAACGAGATATAGAGAACTGCAAGCCACCAGAGGTGCAGCGGTTGCGGAGATGACAGCATAGCAGGATGAAAAAATCTGGAAAAGAAAAGGGAACGATTAAGGTTCAGACACCAATCGGTGAGAACGAAACCGAAAGGCTGGAGATAGGTGACAGAATTGAGATCCATGGGATTATCTACTGCGGAAGGGACGCTATTCTGCCCAAACTGGTGAGGCTAATCGAGAATGATACCTTGGGCACCATAGCCATAAACCTGAAGGGAGCAGTCATCTTCCATACAGCGGTAAGCCTTGCTGGCATTGGCCCCACGACGAGCAACAAGGTTGAAATCGAACGAAGTATTCCTGCCCTTGCAAAGGCGGGTGTAAAGATCCATGTGGGAAAGGGTTCCTTAAGCGCAAGAACCGTTTTCGAGCTGGAGAATTATAATTCCCTTTTTGCCATCACACCCCCTGTCAGCGCTCTGTTCTCAGATAGAATCCTTTATCAGCGGATCGTGGCATTTAAGGAAGAGGGAATGGAGGCCCTCTATGAACTGGAAGTCAAAGGGCTCCCTGCGATTATTGCTATAGCACAGGGAGAGAGCATCTTCTAGGGTTATGGAGGTGGCAGCGTAATCGATGACTGTAAGCCGTGGGGACATAGTAGAGGCAGTGAAGCATTGTGTGGTAAAGGCGGGTACGACCTTTCGAGGAGATCAACTGCAGGCCTATCGAAATGCCATTCGGATAGAGAATAATCCAAACGCAAAGTGGGCACTTGAAAGAATCTTAGAAAATGCCTACATAGCCGAGAAGAATGCCCTTCCCCTGTGCGATGATACCGGAATACCCCACGTCTTTGTGGAAATCGGTGATGAGGTGACCCTTCCCAATGATTGGGTGACAGCGCTCAGCGACGGCGTGATCCAGGGCTTACGGGCCATGCCTGGAAGGCCTATGGCTGTTAAGGGCAATCCAATTGAAAGGATTGAGCAGTCAAAGGGTTTATTCAGAGATCCTGGTAAAGTATTGCTAGCACCCGTGATCGTAAAGCCGGCTGCAAAAAATAAGCTCAAGATAACGGTTTTGCTGCTAGGGGGTGGACCAGAGATCAGGGCTAAGACATACCGTGTATTTCACAGACGGAGTATAGATGTTGTCCTGGATGAGGCAGCAAGCTGGGTCACATCTGAAGTGAAAAATCTCGGTTGTACTCCGTGTGTTCCAGCCATGGCAATCGGGAGAACCCACCTGGAGGCCTCGGCGCTTATGTTAGAGGCAATGAAAGAGGGTAGCTTAAATCGCCAGAACGATTGGGAGAAAAAGGTAACAGAAATGATCAATTCAACAGGAGTCGGGCCTCTTGGATTAGGAGGGAATACCACGGCTCTTGGAACGTTTATCAAGGTTGGTCCTTTGAGGGCAAGTGGCGTTCGTATTGTGAGTGTGAGGCCCTGTTGTTGCTTTGAACCCAGAAAGGCCACTGTGTCACTCAGTGGATAGGGCATTGTTTGCTCTAATCCAAGCGGCTACGGAGATAGGAAATGACGGCTCAACTAACAAAACTAATTCCTGAATTCAATGCCATCCAGGACGAAGACCTGCGCCAGCGGGTACTTGCGGTATGGCAAGAGGCAATGGAGATTGGTGGTTGGACAGTGGATGATTTGGGCCAAATGCCGTATACCCTACTTATCGAGAAGGTTGATATTACCTTTGCTCAACATGTAAAAACGGTTTGCCGCCTGTGCATCGTAATGGAGCATGTCCTCAAAGAGTCATATGGAGACCGGTACCGAATCGACAAAGACACACTAATAGCAGGTGCATTGCTGGCCGATGTGGGTAAGCTGATGGAGTTCCGCAAGGAAGGCAACAAATACAAGTGGGCCAGTATGTACCAGTACTTGCGCCACCCCTTCACAGGGGTCGCCCTTTGCTTCAAGCATGGAATTCCCGAGGCGGTGATGCACGTAGTTGCGACGCATTCGTGGGAAGGTGACAGGTTCAAACGCAGGCCAGAGGCAATCATCTTTCACCACGCTGATTTTACCGATTTTGATTTGACCAGGTACCAGTAACCTCGCTGCTAAGTCAGTACGCTTAAACCTCTAGGTAACCAGTTGAAAAGCCACAATTGTGTACAAAAGAGGGGAGTTTAATGGGCCAAACATTTGCCGAAAAAATCCTGGCAGAGAAAGCTGGGTTAGCAAAAACGGTCCCCGGCCAGATCGTTGAGATAAGCCCTGACATAGCGCTCTCGCATGATAACACAGCAGCAATCCGAGGTATTTTTGAAAAGATGGGCGGCGTAAAGGTCTTTAATCCAAAGGTGCATGCCATCATCCTTGACCACGCCACACCCGCTCCCACGACTGAGCATGCTGAAAACCATCGTATCGTCCGTGAGTTTGTGCAAGAGCAGGGAGTTGAGCACTTCTTCGATGTAGGCCGGGGAGTGTGCCACCAGGTACTTGTTGAGGAGGGTTTGGCTCTGCCTGGAGAGGTAGTATTGGGTTCTGATTCCCACACAACCCATGCAGGAGTTATGGGTGCGTTTGGCGCTGGTATTGGCCGGAGCGAGATGGCCTCCATTTGGGCACTTGGTGAACTCTGGCTGCGCGTACCCGAGAGTCTAAAGATCATAGTCCATGGAAAACTCTCGCCTAGCGTCACGGCAAAAGATTTGGCGCTTCATATCATTGGTGAGCTGGGTTCTGATGGCGGGCTGTATATGTCGGTCGAGTGGCATGGAGAGGCCATCGAGGCCTTAGACCTAAGTCAGCAGGCAGTATTGCCCAATATTACTGCTGAGATGGGTGCAAAAAACAGTTACATACCGCCCGACCAGAAGGTCTTCTCTTTCCTCAAAGACCGGTCCAATCGTCAGTACGAACCTGTATATCCAGACCCTGATGCGTCCTATACAAAGATTGTCGAATACGATGCGTCCACCATAGTGCCAGTGATTGCCTGTCCCCATACCGTCGACAATGTGAAGCCCCTTTCAGAAATAGCGGGATTACATATCGACCAGGCCTTTCTTGGCACGTGTACTAATGGACGTCTTGAGGACTTAGGAGCCGCAGCCGCAGTCCTTAAAGGTAGACGCATTGCCCCTGGGACGCGCATGATCGTGATCCCCGCATCCTCAGAGGTGTACCTTGACGCGTTGAGGGCAGGCTACATCGAGACCTTTGTGGCAGCCGGTGCGATGGTTCAAAGCCCCGGCTGCGGGCCATGCATGGGAAATCATATGGGTATTCCGGCGGTAGGTGAGGTAATTATTAGCAGCGCTAACCGTAATTTTCAAGGCCGGATGGGAACCAGAGAGAGTGAGGTCTACCTGGCTAGCCCAGAGGTAGTAGCGGCCTCGGCAGTTGCAGGAGCCATTATACATCCACGGTATCTCCAGGAGGGCAGAGGATGAGCGTTATTCGGGGTCGTGTCTGGAAATACGGTGATGATGTCAACACCGACGTGATTTTTGCTGGCAAATATACCTACACCATCAACGATCCTGCAGAAATGGCAAAACATGCGCTCGAAGATCTGGACCCACGCTTTGTCAAAGAGGTGAAACCGAACGACATCATAGTAGCCGGGAAGAACTGGGGCTGTGGATCTTCCCGTGAGCAGGCAGCTACCTGCCTCAAAGAGAATGGCTTGGGTGCAATTATTGCGAAATCCTTTGCCCGCATTCATTATCGGAACTGCCTGAACACTGCATTGCCCGTGCTCACTTGTCCGGAGGCGGTAGATGTGATCCAGGATAAGGAGATGGTTGAGCTGGATCTGGCAGCCGGAGAAATTCGGTGTGGAGCTGGCACTTTTCGGTTTCCGCCCTTGCCAGAAACGGTGATGGGTATTTTTGAGGCAGGGGGGCTCATCGCCTATACGCGAAAAAAATTGGCAGCAAGGTAAATACATTGCAAAATACGGAGAGGTTTTAAATCTCTACACTCCAGTTTTATGCCATCAAGCAGAAAGGGCCACAAGGAGGTGCATGTGAATGAGTAAGTACCGGATTGTCTTAATGCCTGGCGACGGAATTGGTGAAGACGTGATGGAGGCCGCTCGAATGGTGCTTGAAACGCTGGATCTGGATGATGAATATATTCCAGCCGATATCGGGTGGAGGTTTTGGTGCACTGAGGGTAATCCTTTACCCGAGCGGACAATCGATATTTTGAAAACATGTAGCTGCGCGCTTTTTGGTGCTATCACCTCAAAACCCAAAAACGACGCAAATAAGGAGTTAGCCCCACAGTTACACAATAGAGGATTAACGTACCGTAGCCCAATTGTGACCCTCCGGCAGATGTTCGACCTGTACACGAACCTGCGTCCGTGCAAAGCTTACCAGGGCAACCCACTCAACTATCGAGACGACATTGATTTGGTTATCTTCCGGGAGAATACCGAGGGATTATACAGCGGCGTAGAATTCTACCCATTGCCAGATGAAGTGCGTGAAAAGCTTATGCAGTATAGCCCCTCCATGGGTCGCTTCAAAGACATACCTGCCGACGAAATTGCAGTTAGCCTCAGGGTAATTACCCAGAACGGTGCCCGTCGTATAATGCGTCAGGCATTTGAGTACGCCAGGAGGTTTGGCTATCCAACAGTCACAGTGGTTGAAAAACCAAATATTTTGCGCGAGACGAGCGGCCTCATGATCCGAGAGGCACGCACAGTGGCTTCAGACTACAGCGAGATTGAGCTGTGGGAAACCAACATCGATGCACAGATGATGTGGTTGCTTAAAAATCCTAACAATTATGGTGTGTTAGTGACGAGTAATATGTTCGGCGATATTCTCTCGGATCTTGCAGCTCAGCTGGTCGGAGGATTAGGATTTGCCTCAAGCGGCAACATTGGAGACAACTTCGCTATATTTGAACCAACCCACGGCTCTGCCCCCAAATATGCGGGGCAGCACAAGGTCAACCCAACTGCTATGTTGCTCACCATCAAGCTGATGCTCGACTGGCTGGGGGAGAGGGACAAAGCTCAGAAACTTGAAGGAGCCATCGCGGGGGTGATCGCCGAGGCCAAGGTAAGGACCTACGATATGGGTGGAACCAATTCCACCATTGACATGGCAAAGGCAGTAGCTGAAAGGCTGTAAAGATAGGACGCAGACAGTCTTGCAATATTTGATAAGGAAGGGTATGCCGTGATATCCATAAGTCGAAAAATGGCCGAATTTGTGCATGCTTTGCAATTCGAAGATATCCCGCACGAAGCCGTGCATACAGCCAAGCGTTCCCTGCTTGATAGCGTGGGTTGTGCATTGGCAGCAGTAGGGAATGAAGACATGCAAGCCGTGTATCGGTTTATCGAGAAGCTGGGTGGCATCCCAGAGGCGACAGTGATTGGAAGAGACATACGCACCAATGCCCTCAACGCAGCCCTGATGAATGGCCTCCTTATTCGGGCACTCGATTATAACGATAGCTACTGGCAACAAGACCCGAGTCATCCGTCTGACCTCATCGGTACCGCCTTGGCAGTAGCAGAGGCGAATGGAAAGACGGGACGTGATGCACTGCTGGCCATTATACTTGGCTATGAGTTAGAGATGCGCTGGTGCCATGCTGCTGAACCAGGTATCCGCGAGGTTGGTTGGCACCATGCCTCCTTGACGCAATTTGTCAGTCCTCTGGTTGCAGGAAGATTGTACGACCTGGACATTGACCAGTTAGTTGCCGCGGTCGGCATTAGCGGGTGCAGCCATTTCACGCTGGGTGGTGTCGTAGCCGGTCATCTGACGAATATGAAAAACACGGCAGACCCAATGGCAGCCCAGGCAGGTGTCTGCGCAGCCCTGATGGCCCGAGAAGGATACACCGGACCCGTGGAGGTAATCGAGGGTAAAGAAGGTCTGATAGAGGTGCTGAACCATGTCCGGTGGAACACCAATGAACTGCTGCGCGGGCTTGGCAAGGAGTTCTTGATTACTCGATGCAGCCACAAACCTTTCCCCACCATGAAACTCACCCACGAGCCGATTACTGCTACGTTAAAGGTTTGCACTGAATATGGTATTGTGGCTGATGACGTAAGCGATATCGTGGTCGAAACAACTACTCGTACTGCTGACATCCTCGCTGACCCCGGAAAATACGCGCCAGATACTAAGGAGACAGCTGACCACAGTCTTCCCTATGTGATAGCAGCTGCTGTCTTGGATGGTAAAATTTTACCAACCTCGTTTAGCGACCAAAGACTGCGTGATCCAGAGCTTAGGGGTCTGACGAAGAAGATTAAGGTTGTGGCTAATCCTGAAATCGATGCACTGTTCCCGAACATAAAACGCGCCCGAGTGACTATCACCACGGCAAGCGGTCAACAATACACTGCCCAAACTGATGTGGCCAAGGGAGATCCTGAAGATCCCTTGACAGACGATGAGATCGTCGCCAAATTTCACGCCAATGCTGAGGAGCGCATGACTAAACAGCACATGGACGAAATCATTCAAGCGACGTGGCGCTTTGAGTCTTTGAAAAGTGTTTCTGATTATATGGCCCTTCTTATCACACCAGGCTTAAACCGAGCTACTATGTAGAATGGAGGAAGAGCGTGCCACTATTCCCAATGAAATTGAATACAAAAATAATGGATTTATTGTTAGATGAAACAGAATGTCCTGTAGCACGGATGCGTCTGTTTTCTGAGGGAATAAGCGTGAATGCTAGGCTTTTTGTTCCCGATGATATTATTGGCGATATGGGATGTATAGCGTGCGGGAATTGTGTCGATACATGTCCTGTAGTTAAGGAAGAATACCGCTTTGTATTTGTGCAAAATCAGCGCACATCCATGGCTCTAGAGAACATGGTTGGCCAAGAGTGCAGGCGGTGCTACAAATGCGTAGTGGCATGCCCCCAGGTGAGCAAACCGATAAAGGAGTATGCATCAGCCTTCAGGCGGGGTGAGATGATTGTCCACCTCCTTACAGCCGGTATCATAATCTCCCTGGCCATAAGTGGGATAACGCTAATGCACTATTCTAATTTTCTTCCAGCTCAAGAGATCAGCATCATACGCTGGGCACATCGAATACTGGGCGTTTTCCTCCTCCTTTTTATGCCTGTTCTGTATTTCGTATTGGACAAAAGACATCTGTTTCGTTTCTTACGCAAGGTTTCTCAATGGGAGAGAACGGATTGGGATTGGCTGAAAGCGTTAGTACAGCATATAGGAAACAGTAAGAAATACCCGATGCCTCCCAGAGTACAGTTTAATCCAGGCCAAAAGGCATGGTATCTCTACGTTGTCTGCGTCATGTTGCCAGTCCTTGGTATAACCGGGGTTATCCAGTGGCTCGGATTAGATTACGGATACATCAATGCATCATTTCTCGCTTTAATCATGTTAATTCATATGGTATTTGCCCTCATAACGGATATGCTTCTTTTCATCCATCTATATCTTAAGTATTTACGCAACTGGGCTATTCTGTCTCTTGATATTATTAGAGCTTTTCTTAAAGGGAGACATCTAAGTTATGCCTTGCTTTATAGTTCTACAGCAACCTTCCAGAACAAGTCCCAGGGCTAGAATTTCTAAAGTCAAAGGACGCCGAATCACTGAAGTTTTGACAAATAATAGGGGAGAGTCGGTATAAGACTATATCTCTTTTCTAAATGCTCAGCTACCCTGCCGCAGGGCGCTCGGGGCATTCAGGTTATGGGTTTCATAAAAAATGAACAGAGTAGGCATTAACCTAGGAGGAGAAATTGAGGATCCAAGTAACCCTAACCGTCAATGAATCGAAGAGGATCATTGCCAAAGGAATTGCAAGGCTTCCCTCTGTTCAAAGGGCATTGAAATCGGGGAAAATCTTTCTCAAAGGAGGAACAACAGTCTCCGCTGTTAGCGAAGAACTTGCGGGAAAGCCGCTACGCATTTCGGGTAGAGTCACTCCCCAAGGGACCAAGACGTCTCAACTCTCTAGTCGCGAGTTCCATTGTGCCTTGATTGAGAGGGGGAAATTGCTCTCTGTAGACGAGTTATTAGAACAAACCATCGAAAAGCTCGAAGCTGAGGACGTTGCCATAATAGGTGCAAACGCAATTGACGCATTTGGAAATGCAGCCCTTATGTATGGAGCTCCTATGGGAGCTGAACCTGGCAAAATTATTTCAGGGCTTATGGCAGAGATAAGCGATATTATTGTTGCTGCCGGTTTGGAAAAATTGGTCCCCGGATCACTTATAGATATTATTCAGCAATCGGGGAGGAAGAGCATTGATGTCTCTATGGGTATGGCTGTGGGTTTAACCCCTGTTGTGGGAAGAATTATCAGCGAAAAAGATGCCATTCCTCTCCTCGGAGATGTAACGTGCACCGTCATCGGAAAAGGCGGCATCTTTGGAGCCGAGGGAGCCACAACGATGGTCGTTGAAGGAGAGAGTGAAGATGTTGAGAAGGTATTTCAAATCATCTCCTCTGTCAAAGATACGGGGGTAAGCGGGGTTCCTGAGTCGCTTCCCGAATGCGCCGCCCCACATGAAAAATGCAAATTTCATCGAGCTTGCATTTATAAAAAGGCAAAGAATCGCGCAGAATAGCCTTTGTTTTTGGTTATGCGACGATTCTGCGGCCATGGATTTATTCACTCAGAGGTAAGAGGGTTCGAGGTAATATCTCAATAAAATGAAGGGGGTTAGAAGATGATCCCCAGTGTTAGAAATGATTATATTGCCGAATTCACCACCGATTTTGAACTAGAAGCAAGTTCTACGGCTCTCATTTTAGTGGATATGCAATATGCCACGGCAAGCAGAAAAACAGGTTTAGGAAGACTGCTCCGGGAACAAGGAAAGGATAATCTGGCCAAATACCGATACGATCGCATCGAAGGTGTTGTTGTTCCAACCATCCAACGATTGCTCTCATTCTTTCGGAAACACCACCAGGTGGTCGTTTATTTGACCATGGGATCACGCTCACCTGACTACAGTGACGCATTGCCCCATGTAAAGATGCTGCTTCAATCGTGCAACAATAGGGTGGGAACGCCGGAAAACAGTATCTTAGAAGAAATCAGACCGAAACCCAGAGAAACGGTTATCAACAAGACAGCCATAGGCGCCTTCAGCTCAACGAATTTAGATTCCATCCTGTGGGCGAGAGGCTTGAGATATCTGCTTTTCACTGGTGTTTCGACCAACATGTGTGTGGAAACCACGGCCCGTGAGGCGGCGGACAGGGGATTTCGGTGTGTATTAGTCGATGATGGGTGCGGGGCCTCCCAGCCTGAGTATCATGAGGCAACCCTGGTAACTTTCCAGAGGCTGTTCGGAAAAGTACGAAGTTCCGAAGAGGTGATGGAAGAGCTGAGATCAAAACTTGGCCCACAGGCCTTCGGGTAATGGAAATACGGGAATGCGCCAACCATAAGAAACTCAACGAGGCCTCAGTTTGACGCGCTTCCTGAAACGATGTTAAGGTTCTTAATGCCAATTTCGAAGGGAGGCCAGTAATGAAATACGGGGCGATCTATGGTTATCCATCCACTAGGCGGTGAGATACTGGTAACAGGCCCCCCCGATAAGGAAGAGGTCGTTGGAGCCGAGATTGATCTAGATGAGGTCGTGGAAGCAAGAAAAAGAATCCCTTACTGGAGGGACAGACGGCCGAGCCAATATACAGAATTGCTCGATTAGTCAAAATTCGGGGAGTTGCTAGTTATTCGGATCTGACAAAGAAGGGACCGAAGCCTCCGCCTGAATTGTACCTTCAAACACCTTATTGCTCACTCTTTGCTCCCCTTGCAGAGGGCCGTGAACCCGCGGATGTTCGGTAGGGTCTCGATCTGCCATAACTTGTCGAGCAAACTTTGAGCCGTATTAGAGCCTAGTGAGCTGGAGGCCAGTTTCAGGAACTTCTTGCCAAGTGCATCGTCGCTCAGGGGTTCCGTATCGGGTTCACCCAAGGGAAGTCGAACCGTTCCTCCTACTGATGTGCCATCACGTAGGTACGCCCGAACCACGGCCGGTCGTTCCGCCGGCGTACGTGCATCCAGTTCCGGATCATATCGTACCGTGACCTTTACTGCCAATTCTCTGATCCTCGGATCTTGCACGGCTGACTCACCATAGGCGGCAATACCAGTCTCATGCAGGACCAGGCAAGACGCCAGAGCATGGGGTATTGAAAATCTGGCAGCTAGTGGATTCTCCGGGGAGACGTCGTTCATAGTGGCCGCCATGGAAAAGGTCGATACGTCAATCCTTTCAACCTCCTCTGGGGCAACATCATGATCTTTTGTGATGGTAGTCAGGGCATCGAGGGCAGGATGGATACAGCGTGCACAAGCATGCAGCTTATGATACCCCCGTGTGATTTCCCATCGCCGACCAATATCCCCCAGGGCCTTTTCTATGTCGAAGAACTCTCCGGCAATGCTGCCGAAAACCGTGCTAATCCCATCTCGCTCTCCCGTGAAACCATTTCCTACCAGATCAGCCGCCAAGACGCCCATGGCAGCACCGAAGCCGGCATAGACATTGCGAATGGTGGCACCTTCGTAACCTGCTTTACATGAGGTGCCTAAGTTCAGGGAAGTTGAGACATTGATCGTCTCGCGCAGATTGACGGGGACATAGCCCATAAGCAGCCCTGCCGTGGTGGCTGCCCCTACAGTAGGCCAGGAGCCATGAGGATCCATTCCAGGCCTCAGGGTAGTGCCCAGACCTACCCGAGCCCCAACCTCATATCCAGCAATAACCGCCTCCAAGAGGTGTCTACCCGGGGAGCCCTCCCGTTCGGCCACCGCCAGCCCGGCCGAGACTACATAGATAGCCGGGTGGCCGCCTACAAAACGATTTCCTGGATCGAATTCGTGCCACACGCCAGCAGTAGCGTTAGTAAGTGCCGCCCACATGGCCTCAGCTCCATAGCCGCTACCCATGATCGTGCTGGTTGGCCCCACTGATTCCATAGCCATCTGTTTTGCAAGAGCGCGAGCTGCAGGCTCAGCCGCTCCTGCTAAGATCACGCCAACAGTGTCCACAAGTGCCCGCCGGCCTTCATGAACCACCGATGAAGGAAGACGCTCTAAGGAAATAGAGGTAGCCAGCTCTGTAAGGGTATCGATGAAATCGGTCTCACACGCTTCTCCTTCAACCATCTCATCTGCCTCCCGTTAGGATTCCTTGATAATCGCCGATCTCAAGTGGAGCCAGTGGGCACTAAAAGCCTCGTTAGCTCACGAATATCTGACAAGTCATGGAGTTCTGTCATCAGGTCAACCACGGCAAGGGCTTTTTCGGGACCAATCATAGGGTCCGCAAGGGACCCGAACTTCGCTTGCACTTTTTCCACGGGCCATGGTGCGTCGGGACCGCCAGCACTGCGCTCTACTTCCCAGGAGAGAATACTGCCTTTCTTGGTCCGCACGGTGACGCTCGCGGGCCGCTTTGCCGGTGTCATGGATGTATACTTCGGGTCCTCCCTTACTGTTACCCGTGCGGCAACTGCACTCACCTCGGTATCAACAAGCACTTCCTCCTTAAAGTCGGTCGGCCCAGCCGACTTCCGCACCAACATACAAGCCACCGCCCATGGGATGGAAAATTTGGCCCCTAGGTCTGTTTTCGGCGCTGGATCGTCCAAGGTTGCAGCCCAATCAAATGTCCGGACTTCTACCGTATCGATCTCCTCCGGAAGGATATGATGTCGGCGAACCAGTGCTTCTGCCGCCTCGACAGCTGGGTGGCCAAACCTACACATGGGATAAGGTTTGATAAAGCCTTGGGTGATCTCGAACCGCTGGCCTAGGTCTTCTGTAATCCGTGCCGGATCTAACCAAGGAGAGAGGATGCTTCCATATATCGAACCAATAGCGTTACGCTCAGGTGTAAACCCGGCTACTGCCAGTTCTGTTGCCAAAATACCCACTGCTGCACCGACTCCAGCGTAAGTATTGCGCACCGTGCGGCCTTGGTAAGCATTCTCGAAGGACGGCATGAGGGAAAGATGGGCAGCAAGGCCGATCGTCGACTCCATTCGCTCTCTGTCAAACCGCTTCAGCCGTGCGGCCGCTACAGCGGCCCCCACATTGTGATGGGTGCCGTGAGGATGAATCTGGCCCCTGAGCCGGCTGGCCATGCCGATCCGCGCACCGGCATCATAGCCCACAACCAAAGCTGCAAGGATCTCAGCCCCTGAGGCCCCCATCGCTTCGCCAACCGCCAGTGTGGCTGGAACTAAGTGAACTGGAGGATGTGCAGCTGGCAAAAGGGGTTTTCCTGGCGGTGGTCTGTGTCCTGAATCAAAATCCAACCATGTACCTGCAGTGCCGTTTACCAGAGCAGCATTTAACGGGCTAGCCCAGAGCGCATGCCCGATGATAGTGCTCGATCCACCGTTTCGCCGTCCCAGTCGGTGCGCCAGTGCCGAGACCTCCGGTTCTATCGAACCACCCAGAATGACCCCCATCGTGTCGAGCAGAACCACCCGTGCGTGATCGATAACCTCTGGAGGCAGGTCCGCAATTCGAGTGGTGACAGCATAATCTGCTAGGAGCGAAACGGCACCTCCTTCGACTCCCGGCACGTTCGGGCCCCTGTTTTCGCCCTTTATTACCAAATCATACCCAGGCATGTCATACTGCTCCATTCGGTTTTTTGATGGTTACTACAACATCGACGTGGGCTTTAACCATGATAGGAGAAAGGAGCACATTAAGATGAAGAGGCTTTGTGGCTTTTGCAATTGTGCCTCAAGGGTAACATTTACCGGCCTGGCTTGCCGCCTCAACCTAAAGAACTCGGCCTACACGCAGAAACTGAAACTCGATCGATCCGTATCCCTCGGTGAAGTAGACCTCTCAGACCCAATTTCTTTTCTTGTTAGCCTATCTGGCGCATTCGAGCGGTCATCTCATTTATATTATCCAGTTTTTCCAAATTCATAGCGTCTGCATAGATCGCTTCTGCTATCTCCCGTTTCCAAACCCGCTCAGCCAGCTCATAGTATTTCTCACGGAGCTCCTCCGGAGTATACGGGTCCTCCGAATCTCCCTTATTGGTCAGGGTTTGGGCCTCCAAAACAGTCCCATTGGTAAGGGTGACCTTAACCTTCGATGGCCTATGATCGGGCATCATGGCAGTGAGCTCCAGATCCTCGGATACCGTCACCCGTTGAGCCAATTCCCTGGCAACGGGGTTCTGAATGGCCCGCGGTGTAAAACTTTCAACTCCTGTGGAGCCATTAACAATAAAGGTAGCCACAGCAAAGGGGATGGAAAACTTTCCTGCCAGCGTATTTTCCGGATTTGGATCGCATAACTGTGCTGCTAAGGAATACGTCTCCACCTCCACTTTGGCCACCTCATCTGGCTTTAGTCTCCCTCCCGGTGCCTTAGCGATGATATCTCCAAGGGCGTCCAGCGTAGCGTGATTATACCGGCAGCAGGCATGTCGCTTGAAATAATTACGGGCAATCTCAAATCGGCTGCCCAAATCCTTGGTCATCTCCTCCGGCACAAAAGTATCAGACACAACAGTCCCAAACACAGTTTGGAGTCCATCCGCTTCACCGGTGAAGCCGGACTGAACGAGTTCATGAGCCAGAATACCCATGTATCCACTGACACCAGCATAGACGTTCCGAACGAGACCTCCCTCCAACATGGTGCGACGGCTCGTCGCCAAGCCGAGGGATGAGCTCACATTGATAATCTCCCGCATCGCTCCCTCGTCATAACCCATGAGCTTACCCACGGCGACTGCAGCTCCTACGGTGCCCCAGGTACCATGAGGATGCATGGACATCCGGATCTTGCAGGCAATGCCGATACGAGCGGCAATCTCATAACCCAACACCAGGGCGGTTAGAAGCTCTCGACCAGAAAGGTTCATTTCTTCTGCCACGGCCAGAGCAGCGGGGATAACGTGAATGGCTGGATGACCCCGCGCAAACTGATTGCCTTCATCCAATTCCAGGAATGTTCCAGCCATGCCATTTATCAAAGCGGCCTTTAGTGGTTCTGTCTGGGTGCCACCTCCGATAAGGGTCGTCACCTGCTTGCCTCCAGGCACGACTATTCGCTCGGTCATCGCCCTAACTTCTTCCTCTTGAGCGCCGACCCCGATCACTGCCAGGCTATCCGCCATAACCTCTCCAGTACGTTCCACAACTATTGATGAGAGATCATCAAATTGACATCGACAGACAAATGCAGAGATCTCGTTAAGATAATCAGACATTACATTACTCCTCCTTCCTAAAACAAATTCACCAATTCATACTCCTTGCAAAGCGGATTGCCCCGCCTCATCTCCAGCAATCTTACCCAGAACCAGGGCGGCCAAAAGGCCGTTGGCTGATAAGTATCCATAAGGCCCGGCTTTTCCCGAAAACCCGGCTGCTGCCCCGCCTCCGGCGTAAAGGTTTGGAATAGGCGTACCATCAGTGTGGATTACTTGCGCCAATTGGTTTACTTTGAGCCCGCCCTGGGTATGAAAAAGAGCACCTGTAACCTTCGCAGCATACAATGGTGGCTCAAGAGGCTTCCCAAAATCTGTCCGGCCCAAAGGGTCCGGGGTTTCGCCCCGTGCGGCAGTTTGAAACTCCTCATACGTACAGGCCATTTCTTCTGGTGGCAAGCGGAAAGACACAGCCAATTCTTCAATGCTCCCGGATTTCTTTATTGCACCCATTTTGACACACTGCTGAAAGTCTTCGTAGTCAACCACTGTGTTGTAAATGCGCTGATCGAAGATGTCTATGGCTACACCTTCTTCCTGCCTCAATACATCCAGGGCATGCTCGGAATAACCATGGTATTCATTTACGAAACGCCTACCATGAAGATTGACTTGATAACCACCGAGACTAATCACAGCCCATGTTAAGAGCGTACCGTGAGGGTGAGCTACTGAGCCATGGGCCTGGTATGCACCCATGTACTCCAGCTGTGAACCCAGCGCCTCACCCCATAGAATGCCTTCTCCGGTATTACCTTCATGGCCGAAGTAATAGGCCTCGCTCATCTCAGGAATATATTTCCTAAGCATTTCAGGATTAGCCCCGAACCCGTTCAGTGCCAGGACCACCTTGTTGGCTTGGGCCAAATTTATGCCAATCCCCTCAATTTCTACCTCAGCCCCCACGACCGCCCTATCCCCGCCAGTAGCAACAAGCCTCTTCACAGGTGCATTGTAGGCAATATCAATATTCTCATAGCGTGCAGCTGCCTGAAGCAGATCATTTACTAAGTGAGCCCCCTTGCGGGAATGATTGGCATGGATACGGTGGCGCGAATGTCCAGGGTAGAGGAATTCCGTTACTAGCTCAAAGTTAATGCCGAAGCTGTCCACCAACCAATGTAACAATTGAGCAGATTCCCGGGCCACATGGAGGGTGAGTTCCGGATCGCTCTGATATCCATTATATTTCAGGATATCTTCCGCCATCAATTCTGGGGAATCATCGATTCCGGCATCCTTTTGAACCCGAGTTCCTGCTGCAGGTACCATTGCCTGACTGAGGGAGGTGTTACCTCCTGGATTCTTATCCTTTTCCACCAAGAAAACCTGAGCCCCTTTTTCAGCTGCAGCCAATGCAGCAACGAGGCCACATCCTCCTGCACCGATGACAAGCACATCTACCTCAATATCCCAGGTCAGTTCACCTGGGTCGTCGATATAGAAAATCAAGTCTTCCCTTTTGTCCTGCTCTTGACTCAGCATTGTCATTCAAACCCTTTCTCGTTTTGTCTCATTGTCCGTATTTCTTGTCAAGCCGTATTGAAACGGTGACCGAGTTTTGGAATCACTACAAGTGCTATTCTCTAAGATTATGTTGCGTTTTTGAAACCGGGTTTAGCAACACTCATTCCCCAAACAACCATAGCAATTCATGGCTCTTAAAAATGGGCCCTTTTAGCAGAAGATTGCAAGTAACCGCCTTCGTTGTTTACTCTAGATAAGCTCAAGGAACTCGCCAAGTGAGGCGTTTTCCAAATTCATAATAGTGTCAACCAGTTCTTTGGCATCCTTCTCGGAGATCAGTAACGTCGCATTAGTATGAAATTTGGTATAGATCTCTTCCCAACTGGCTGGATTTTCTGGTTCGCCTTTAGCCAATTCCACCTCGGCAGACCATGTCTTGTTATTGGCGTTGGTTATGTTCACCGTGGCTCCCCTCTTCTCAGGATACAATCTCTCCCACTTGCTCCCTACCGCTAAAACCACTTTTCCGGCAAGGGCTTGGATGGTTTGATCCCGAACGTTTTCCTCGGAATATTTGTCAGCACCTGCATCCTGCTTTATCAAAGCCAAGGCCACGGAGAACGGAATACTAAATCGACCTCCTGACGGCGCAGTCACCTTGGTTATGCCGGCAAGCCTAATGGCAGCCGGATAGGTCTCAATAGAGATTTCCTCTATTTCCGTGACGTCAATGCCACTCTCCCTAAACGCCTTTAAGGCAGCATCCATTGAAGCATGGGCGTGGCGACAAGCAGCGTGGAGTTTAAGGTAAACGTTGAGAATTTCGAATTTCCGCCCCAGATCACGAGTCAAAAGATCGCTGTCCACTTCATCTGCCACTGCCTTAAGATACCCATCTTTACCCTCGAAGATATGGAGCGGGCCTTTGGCTCCTTTTTCGGCAAGGATGGAGGACAGAAGGCCCGACATGGCCGCCTTAGCCGGATTTATGGGTTTTACCATAGCGCCTTCAACCTCATGGTTGACCTGTATGAGTCCGGATTGCTGTAAGCCCGCTATGCCAAACGCATCAATAGTTTCCACAAGGTTCAGACCCATGATCTTTGCTGCCGCAGCTGCTGCTCCGAAAGGACCAGTTATGCCGGTGATATGAAAACCTCTATTCAGACTGGACGGATTAATAGCCATGCCTATCCGTATCATTACCTCATAGCCGACCACGACCCCCGTTATCATTTCCTTCGTACCAGCTTCCGATAGCTCTGCTGCAGCAATAGCGGCTGGTATGATAACTGTGCCAGGGTGGAGTGCTGCAAAACGATGGCCATCATCCATATCCAGTGCATGGGCGCACGCTGCATTGGCTAGGGCGGCATTCACAGCAGGAAATTTCTTTTTTGTATGGATTATGGTTGCTTCAGGTCTCCCCCCAAGGTCAGCCATGTAACTAACAACCATGCGGGGAAACTCCATGAGCTGATACCCAGCTAAAGACACGCCCATCAAATCCAGAATTAACTTCTTGGCCTGGTGAATGACCTCTGGTTCTAGATCATCGTAGCGGGTATTCACAACAAAGTCCGCGTATATTGAAGAAAACCTCTGCATATCACACTTCCTTGGTTACTACTCTTTTTCCTTCTCCTCAATGGCCTCAGCCAATAACAAAAGCCCCTCTGCCAGTTTGTTTCATTGAAGATATTGGCTATCCAATATAGTAAACTTGGGGCTTTGTCCCCTCATCGGGCAACATGGTCCAAGCGCTGTACTTTTCCATCAGTTCGTGGACCTCACTCTTGGTGTCTTCCACGTCCCCAAAAATTCTCGCTGCAGTGGGGCACACTTCTACGCACGCAGGTAAAAGACCCTTTTCCACTCTATAGAAGCAAAAATCACACTTGAGCGCCACCTTCTTTGGTATCTTTTGATAGACAGGCTTTACGAAGACGGTCTTTCCGTCAGGGAAGACTGTTCTATCATCGACAACAAAATCACGGGCGTGGTAAGGGCAATGCTCGATGCAGGCGCCGCATCCGATACATTTGTCAAAATCAATCATGACCACGCCGTCATCCCTCTTGTATGTTGCCTCTGTTGGGCAAACATCTACGCAGGTTGCTTCCTCGCAATGGTTACACAAGACCGGCATAAAGACTCGTATTGAGTTGGGAAATCTACCGAGCTCCTTTTCAAGAACAGTGGTCTGAAAGAGGCCATTTGGTGTGTTGTGCTCAGCCTTGCATGCAACCACGCAAGAGTAGCAACCAATGCACTTTTTCAAATCAATTACCATGCCATACCTAGGCATCGTCTCTTTCCCCTGCTTTATAGATTTTGGCCCTAATACACGTATCTATCTGGCCAGTTAAGGTATCTATTCTCTTTAAGCTCGGTGGCGGCAAGAGTTGATTATGTGAGACACCTTTATTCAGTGAAATAGGCATTCCTTTAGCCCAATGTCCAAACGTGCCACACGTCCCTATACATTCAGGGTGAATAAGCTCTGTAACCATGAGCCGCCCGGTAACCTTTCCGTACCTCGATTCTACGCACACCTTATCCCCAGTCTCTAAGCCTTTCTTTTCTGCCACAGAAGTGTGGATCATGACGCTGTAAGTATAGGGATTACGGACGGCAATCTCGTCTATCCACAGATTCTCTGTAGTGACAGAAAACTGATGAGTAGGGACCTTACCATTCGTGACAATCAGATCGTATCCTTCATCATCAGCGTGGGCTTCACAGGGGATCCATACCGGCACCGGGCTGTAAGGGGTGAAGTCCCACTCAAGACCCAATTCATCGGTAACCGCCTTTACATCTTTCCCGTGTTTGAGCAAGTATTCTAGATATATCGGGACCCGAGATTTGAAAAACATCCGCGGGAAGGCCTCCTCAATGGTCTTTTTCCGGCTGACCATGCATGATGTCTCCTGAAGCCGGTCCCAGCTGAAGTCAGGCCCAAGGATTGTCTTAGCTTGCCTTTCCGCTATGTCCCTGATGGTGTACTCTTTACCTTTTTCAAATCTGTACTGTTCATCTATTACCCAGGAGTCATTACCGATTTGGTACATCTCGTCCAAAATGCCCAGCCTCTCGGCGAGTTCAAAGTAGACCTCGAGAAACGGTCTAGTCCCCTCGGGAGGTTCAACAACAGGTTGTCTCATCAACCAATACCACTCACCTGGACCGGGCGCTATGAAAGCATAAGGATCATTGGCAGGGAAAATATCCCATCTCTCAAATTCATGGGCATCTGGCAGGATGATGTCAGCGAACTCTGCGGTTTCATCAATGAACATCACCATGGAGACCTGGAACTTAAGCTTCTTCAGAGTTTCGGCCATTGCATGAGGGTTGTGGCTGTTTAACATCAGATTTGAACGGGAGTGAAGCATGACTTCCGGCTTGTAAGGAATTCCAAACACTTCCGGATTATCGATTCCCCAGGGGTATAACCCTCGAGTAAACAAAGCCGCCGGGAAAAGCTCCTGTAGGTCCAGATGCTCTGGAATCTTGGCTTGCCTGCCTGGGTAGGGCTTATTGTATTTTGTAATAACATCAGAGGGCACGAGGAGCCCATCTGGGCCTGTTTCTGCGCTCCAATAGGGCCCCTGCGGGTTTACGCCTCTCTGTCCTCCCGGCACGTCAATTGCTCCAACAAGAAGATTAATCAAGTGAATAGCAAAACAAGTATTAAATCCACCCTTGTGGGCTGCGGCGCCCCTCTTGAAATCAATGCCAGCTGGCCTTAACGGGAGTTTGTGCCCTTCGATTTCGATGGTACTGCCTATTCTCGCTGCTTCACAGAACTCTTTGGTGATACTCCTAATTCTCTCGATTGGGATGGTACAGATCCTTGACATCTCGTCCACATCAATCTGACCAAGGTGATCTTTCAGCACGTGAAAGGCAGGTCTGTAACTCCCTCCGGCCACCTCGTAATTACCCTCGATGGCCGGGTCTTTCAGGTCATCAGCGTCATAAGGTTTGGCTCTGCCATCACTAAGATCCCAGACAAGGGGCTCGCCTGATTCTTCGTCCCTCAAATAGTGACCATCTGGCTGAACAAGGTAGGGACCATTTGTCTGGTGCTTGAGGAAATCCACGTCATAAATTCCCAGTTCGTAAACCATTATGTTCAACATGGCCAAAGCAAGCGCCCCATCCGTCCCTGGCTTGAGTGGTAGCCATTCGTCAGCTTTAGCAGCAGCGTTCGAGCAAAACGGGTCAACTACTACAAGTTTGGCACCTTGTCGTCTTCGCTCTGCCAGAGCATGACCCGAGACAAGTGGTATCGTGTTCACGACATGACCTAGCTGGGTCCCCCACAAGATGAAATATTTGCAGTACTCAAAATCTATTTCGGAATTCAAGGCTCCATTGGTGATGAGCCAAACAGGGTGGGAAGCAGAACCGCAGTAGTCTGCTCTATTCCAAATAAAGTTCACCGTCCCATAAGCCAAAGCAAAGGCGATAGTGGGTTTATAAGCCGATATATCAAAGTGAGAGATAATGAGTTTGCGTGGATCTTCCTCCCTGACCTTACCCAGTTTCTCGGTAATGGTGTCCAGTGCTTCTTCCCATGAGATCTCCGCCCACTTGGGGTCCACACCAATCCCCTTTTCAGGGTTTGTACGCTTCAGGGGTTTGACGACTCGAGAAGGGTGATGAAGGTCCAGAGCTCGGCAAATACCTTTTGCACAGATATACCCCTTTGAATTTGACGCCTTGGGATCGCCGACAACTTCCACGACTTTTCCATTCACCCGATGCACCCGTACGCCACAGCAGTTGTAACAGCCTGCGCATACAGTGGGTACCCAGACGTCTTTGCCTCTCCTTATGTGTTGCCTATCTTGAATCATCCTCATTCTCCCCGGATGATGAGATTGTCATATGCCAGTAAGTGCTATCGCACGCAGCAGTCTGCGGTACCCAAACAATAACAACCTTACTCAATTCCCCTCTATTGTTTATCAAAATGCATCCCCCGCTTTTCGAACAAGTTTCTAGAACGACCCGAGTCTACTCCTCATAGAAACGGTTCCCCAGCTCCTTCCAGTCCTTCTCACTAACGTAGCCCAGCATCGGACCAAATGGTTTCGACCTGTTTATTCTTTCCTGTCTTTTTCTCCAGACAGGACATTCCATATGGCAGATCCCGCCATGGCTGCACCCGTCAAGTTCGATCATCTGTCTTGTGGCTACATTGGCAGGGCTTTCTTTTCCAATTTCTGTTACTGCATTAATCAAAAGGCTAACCGGTGTAGCAAAAACATGAAACATTTTGCTAAAAGCGAGATAGGCGAGGCCGACAAAGCAGGACAGGAAGTGAATATACCACAGCAAGGTGTCGACCCGTACCCTATCCACTCTTAGAGCAATGGACTTTATAGCCTTGCTCACTCCGTAAGAAATAAAAGCCGATTGAGGCCTGGAATGGCAGGAGGCACAGCTCATCTCGTGCAATTCCTTTCCCTGCACCAGCATTTCAGCTGAAAAAGGCATCTGTGTTTTGGGAGACACGACTCCAAAGTTCACTACCCAAAAAGCCTCTAAAGCTTGAGCTTCACTGTCCTCTGTCGCTGAAGCATAGTCTTCCACCATTCTTTGGTAGGCGGAATAGGAGCTTATCTTTGCTGCTTCAAGCAGGAAACCTGAAATAACGATTAGGGCTAAGATCACAATAACATAATAGTCCATACCAGTTGTCCTGAACTGACCCCTTTTGAGCGAGGCCCTCCGGACAATAGCCAGCAGCAACCCGACGATAACGAATAGGCCAAAGAGGTTCCGCAGAAACAAGAAAGGATTCAGCGTGGATTGATACTCAGGGAAAAGATAGGAAGTAACAATATTGCCCAAAGCATGCATAAGGAGAAGCAGAATAAAGCCGACAAAAATAAGTATATGCATGATCCAGAGAATGCGGTCCTCACTGTCCTTTAGGATTCGTAATTGCAAGATGACATCAAGCACAAAAACCTTAATAAGGGTAACGATTTTTCCACTAAACACAGTCGCCAGTATTCCTTTGATAGCAGAGAAAAGCCTTTTGTAGGCTGAAATCTCTTTCTCGCCCATTCCGACATCTTTGTGGAACCATGTCCATAATTTATAAATCAATCCAATGATGAAAATGATCAGCGAAACATACAGCGCTATATTGAAAAACATAGCCAACCTTCTCCACAAAATCTGTTTTCAGTGATTCTTTTACTCCAGCCTTAATCCTTTATTAACCGTAGCACTCAGCCTGATCGCTGCAGTCTACCGACACGCTTGCCAGTTTTAGAGTGAGCATCAAAGACCTCCAGCGATATCGAGTATGGCTCCAGAAATAAAACTCGATTCGTCCGAAGCTAAGAAGAGAGCAGCCTGGGCCACTTCCCAAGGTGAACACAATCGCCCAAGGGGAATCGCCTTCCGTATGTCCTCCTTCTGTTCCAGACTTAAATCATCAAGAAAGGGAGTGTCAATGGCGCCGGGTCGAATCAAATTAATGCGGATTCCCCAAGACCCCATATCCCTTGACAGTCTCTTTACCAGGAGCTCAAGGCCCGCTTTAGATGCGGCATAACTAATTCCAACATTCATCCCTCCGTCCTTGCTGGCCCTCGATCCAATACAAACAATCCTCCCGTCCTTCTGGGCTCTCATGTATTGGACCACGGCCTGGATGGCAAAAAACGCAGCCTTGAGGTTCACATTAAAAGTACAGTCCCAGTCTTTGGGCCTTATCTCTTCAAGGGTATGTCGTTCCACTACTCCAGCATTGCTCACAAGGATATCGATCCCCCCGAAATTTTCCTTTACCTTTTTCACCAATTCCTTGATGCCTCCGACCCGGCTCAAATCTGCTTGGATTACGAGGGATTTCCTTCTCTTACGCCTCATTTCCTGGGCCAACAATTCACAGGAAGCGGTCACCCGGTCAATCATTGCTACAGCTGCCCCTTCCTGCTCGAACAGCCGGGAAATCGCCTGTCCCACACCTCCATTGGCGCCAGTAACAATCACTTTTTTTCCTTCCAATCTCATCGATTCCTACATAGTAAACCGAAGAATCAAAGACCGCTATGAGGGCTGGGTGGATTGCCTTCGATATCAAAAACCATCCGGTCTGCCTTTTGAACCTAATTGCACGCACTATAAGACCCGGAGCAGACTGTGAGTATACATCTGCCCCCCCACTGCCCATACAATCGACCATCCCAAATGCGTGGCTTCCAGTTGGCCTGCAGATAATGAACGTCTGTTCCTTAGGCGTATTCACACCGGGGAGTCGCTGAAATCGGACCTCCCCCGTGATTGTTCTTCTGACTTCTTCTTCTCTTTTTTTTCTATCGCCTCAGCCAATGACAAAAGACCCTCTGCCCGCTTGAATGAACCATAGTCGATCATCTTCCCACCCAAAGTTGTAGCTCCCAATCCTTTTGCTCTTGCAGCGTTATAGGCCTCTGCGACTTGTTTAGCAAAATCAACATCTTCTTTAGCCGGTGAAAAACACTCATTGACTACAGCCACATGCCGAGGATGAGTCACTTGCTTCCCTGAAAATCCCAGCAGCTTGGCTTTTTCCGATTCTCTTGCAAGCCCCTCAAGATCTATGACCAACCCAAAAAAGGGTGTATCTATGGCTTGAATGCCTGCTGCCCTTGCTGCCATGGCGATGCTCGATCGTGCATGAAGAACCATGGGAAAATACTCCTCAGGCGATAACTTAGTGACCCCCATCCCAGCGCCCATCTCTCGCGAGAAATCTCCTGCACCGAAGGCTACAGCTTCTATGCGTTGGCCAGCAGCAATAATCTGGGGTAGGTTCAGAATCCCCCTCGGAGTTTCAATAAGAGCAATGAGAGTAATACTGTTTAACTCGAGTCCCTTTTTCTGCTCTTCTTTTTCTATAAGCTTATCAAGACTGATGATGTCCTCTTTTGACTCTGTCTTGGCGAGCATAATGCCGTCAAGCCCCTGAGTCACCACATAGCTGATATCTATCTCCGGTAGGCCTGTCTCAAGGGAATTTACCCGGACATAAACTTCAAGGCCTTGCTCCTTTAACATAGAGAGGGAATCCCTGGCAAAAACTCTGCCTGTCTCCTTTTCAGCCATTGGACACCCGTCTTCCAAGTCTAAGATAACCGCATCTGCTCCCTCAGACACAGCAGTAATGATCATTCGCCAGCTGTTTGCCGGAACATACAGCATTGATCTCAGTATTCTCACCATCAAAGTCCTCCCGCAACTAAACCGCTATCGACTGGCTATTTTCCGAAAACCCTTTGGCAAGCAGGCCCGATATCTTCCGGTCTGTCAACAACATGGGCTCCAACCTCTCTAAATGCCATAATCTTCCCTTCTGCTGTTCCTTTCCCACCTTCTACAATAGCACTGGCATGAGAAAACCGTAATCCTGAAGGAAGACCTTTGCCTGCTATGTATGCCACCAACGGCTTTGTATAACCTCCGGCTTTAATCACCTCTGTGGCCTCCTCTTCCATAACGGTTCCGATCTCCCCAAAATACACTACTCCATCCGTCTGGTCATCTTCTTGAAACAGAGGAAGCAGTTCCGGCAATGTTGTTCCCAAAACTGGCTCGGAACCCAAATGAACGGCTGTGCTAATCCCAAACCCAGCACTGCAAACAGCCCAGCTCAAGGTAGAGGTTTGCCCGCCACTGCGCGAGATGACACCTATCCGGCCAGGTTTGAAGGCTATTCTCGGCAAATCTGAAGAACCCATAAAGCCGCCTAACCCACCCAAAGAAGCCTTTCCAGGGCTCACTACTCCTGCTGAACCCGGGCCAATCAGTCTTATCCCATGTTTCTTGGCATGGGCAATGATCTCAAGGGAATCATGCAGAGGCACCCTTTCTACGCGCATCAGAACTGTTTTTATCCCTGCTTCAAAGGCCTCTATCACTGCTCCCTTGGCCTCCGGACCTGGTACGACCGTAACAGCTGCATCCACTGATCCAACCGCTTCTAATGCTTCTTTCACGGTATCATAAACCGCTACGCCCCAAACAGATTGACCACCCCGGCCCGGCGTAACCCCAACAACTACCTTGGAACCCACCTCTATCATACGCCTGGCTACACCCTGCCCAAACCTTCCAGTAATACCCTGGATAAGCATTCGTGTATTTTCATCAATCAACACTGGCATAATAGCTATCTCCTACCGAGAGCTTACCTCCGCTATTGCAAAGGGATTTCAATGCTGATACACCCAGCACCATACCGCTGGCAGTTGTACTCACAGCTAATACACTCATTATCCAACCTTTTTATTTCTTCAGGGTCCTTGACTGCCAGCACGGGTCTATTCTCCTCAATTTTTAAGATATTTCGGCCATATAATCGACATGCTTTTACACAGGCAAATCTGCAGGCTGGATCTGACGTGTTTTCCATTGCGGGAAGACACCGGCTGTAGTCAATAGTGATCTTAGTCTTTCTTGTTTCAAGCTCTAGTCTATTCGCAGCCATTGCACCACTACTCCTTCTGCGCCGTGCGCCTCTCCATCTGATAGGCCTTAACCAACTCTTCCACCCTATCTGCAATGAAATCTGTATTGTAAATATACTCTCTGCCGTACAATTCCCACCGTAGTGGCAAGTCCTTAAATTCGCTCTTTATTATATCGTGCGCCTCCTCTTCCTTGTTCCCTGCAAGCAGCATGATCACAGGAAATCCTGGCCTGTTTTCAGCCTCTTCTTTAAACGCCTTCACAAGTGCATGAGCATGATGCCATTGCTCCTGATTGGCAAGGGTGGCCCCCATCAGGACATAGCCGTCAATGGGTTGTGACAGGATGTATTTAATCACGCTGTAGATTTTGCTGGCTGGAGGATCTCCACTGGTGTCTGCATAGTTGGCGATTTTAAAGCCCCGTGCCACAAATGCGCTGGCTCCGAGCATGGCGCCGCCACCACCTATGCCATGAAACCCAAGCCAGCTGTCGCCTTCTATTTTTGCTACCATCTGTGCGAAGTACCCTGTTCCTCGATAATCGCCCTCTTCTATGGTCATCCAGGCTCTCTGTTCCAACCCAGTCGGTGGTCTGTCCATGTCACGAGGCACCTTTATGCCCAACTCGGGATGCCGAAACACGGAGTTATCATCAAGCGTAAGATGGCAATCAGCGGCAATAATACGGTTGTCCTTGGTTAAGACTAAAGGATTGACTTCCAGAGCCCTGGCGTCATATTGGGTAAAGGCCTTATAGACATTGGAAATAACCTCTGCCAGTTCGTGAGTTAGCTCTTTAGACAAGTCCCTGCCATTGAAAGATACATTCGATAGCAATTGGTTTGCCTCCTCAGATCCTACACCCTGTAGGTAGTCAACATTCAACCGAGCAATCCTCTCAGGATTTCTCTGAGAAACCTCTTCAATAGATGCACCTCCCTCACTGCTCACTATCAGTACTGGTCCTTTTACCTTGAATGAATTACTCACGATTACGCCGACATAAAGCTCCCTATCAACCTCAAGTTGCTCTTCAATCAGCACCTTTCCTACGATCAGCCCCTTAATCTCGCTACCAATGAGCTCTTTGGCAGCCTTTTCAGCCTCCTCAGGCGTTTTGGCGAATTTGATGCCTCCTGCTTTTAAACGCCCGGTCACCCAAACCTGGGCCTTTACAACAACTGGCTTTCCGATATCATCGGCTGCATTTCTGGCCACGTCAGCACTTTCTACACATCTCCCTTTGGGGACAGGAATACCTACCTTTGCGAGCATCTCTTTCCCCTGGTATTCATAAATTCTTGCCATATGTGATCTCCGTAGTATTTCAACAATTCGGAAGCTGGGTGGTAAGCGGCAGCTCAGCCGAATCAAAAGACAAGTTAGACAAACTTTGTCTTAAACGAAATTCTTATATCAAACACCTGTGTCAATTACCTCTTACTTTGCAAGCTCATGCCAGCGAATGGTGAACCTCAGCCTATCTGTTTCAACTGTCTCTAAAGGCCATAAGCCTATTAAGTTTTCCAATGTCGTCCAGCTTATCTAAAGTAAAAACGGTGTCGATGACTTGATCCACATGGTCTTCACTCATGCACTTTGAAGCCATGCTTTTGAATTTGTCCACAACTTCTTCATCCGTCATGGGATTGCGGGCGTGTCCTCTAGGATGGTCCACCCGAAGACTATACTTCTTGCCTTGCTTAGTGATGATTTCCGAAATACCAGCGGGTCGAAATTTATCTAATTTGGGATCACCTTGGAGGACGACCTTATCAATGAGTTCTCGCACTTTAGGGTCATTATACTTTTCAGGGGTGAATTGGTCCGGCCCTATTTCGCGGTCTATTATGGCAATGGCAGTGAGGTAATAGGAACTATGGTCAGCTGTCTCCTTGTTTTTTGGGTACTTTTTTACCGGATCACCAGTGTGCTCAGCACACCGTTTGCTTGTGGTAATCCTGACTTCGATAACGTCCTCGGGCTTTATGTCGTGTTCCCGTGCAAGGGTCAGCGTCGCTGTCAAATGACCGTGAGAGGAAAAGTCAGCGATAATTGACTTGATACAGGTCTCGCGGATAGCAAACTTACCCTTAAATCCTAATAGCCTTTCAACATCATAGTCTCCACCCATGATGACTTCAACAAAGCCATCGTGCCCCTCTATTATGCTGGCGGGACCGGTGAATCCCTTTTGGGCAAGCATGGCCGCCAAGATTCCCCCATAAGACACCATAGGGAACCGTATGTTCTTCGTCATAGTATATTCTTCTGCTGGGGTATCGAGGATGCCCAACACGGCATGGCAACTACCCGCTATGCCCACTGCGCTTTCCATCTGCTCCTCAGCAAGGCCGAGGATTTTACCGGCTACGAGAGGCATTATAAATGCACCCCTCGTATCACCATTCCACCCCCTCTTCTCCATCCCCGTGCCGATGACACCTTCCAGGAAGGCCAGCGATAGGTCGTAGCCCAAATTAATAGCTGTTATGATGCTCTTTCCTGGCAAATGTTGCCGTTCGCCCAACGCTAGTATCGGGGGAATGACCTCACTGGGGTGGTAGCCGGTTCTGTAGGTCTCCCCCTGGATCATAAAGGCGGTATCATTGTAGTCGAGGTAGCGAACCATGGCACCATTAGCCAGTGCGGCGTTCAGGCACGATGTTCTCAGCCCGCTGCCGAAAACTGTTGCCTCCTCAGAATGACCTAATTCTTTCACGACTTCCTGAATGATCCTACTCGCCTCACTCCTATAGCCGCCTATAGCGCAGCCAAGCGTGTCAAGCACAAGGCGTTTTGTCTGGTGGATCACATCGGATGGTACATCTTCAAAGATCAAGCTGTTTGCGCTCTTTGCGAGCTCTCGTGCTATACTCATTGTCCAACGCCTCCTCAATTCACTTTCGAAGGGCTAGGTTGGATGTACAACTCTCTGTGCCGCAATTATCGGGCGAATCCTTCCTCCCACTAAACTGGTCCCCATCCCACAGAATTATTTGATCTTTTTCGCTTCAAGTTAACTGTATAGAAGTACTTATCGGCTCGATACAAAACCGATACGTACTCAACAGGTCTGTGATTCACAACAAAAACTGTTCTACGTTGGTAGTGTGCTGTTACATTCGCCGCTGATCCGCGTAGGCAAGTAATGATTTTTAGCTGATAAGCCTTCCGGTCACTTGAAGTTCGTCAGCTATTTCACCAAGCTGCAGATCCTCTAGGCACCTCCTAGTTTGCCAGCCTGTCTCCTTATCCCATCCATGCAGCTCATAATACTCGTTGAGCATCTGTCCCCATTTATCTGCAAGCAGGCGCTCTCCTTCTAAAGGTCCAGAACTTATGGGCTCTTCCAGAAACCTTGTGGGTGGATAGTCATCCTCGCGGCCGAAGCTTGCGTGGAGCGTATTGAATGCCTTCTCAACATTGTGAATTCGTTCGCCCACTATCATGAGTTCTTCTCCGCTTATTTCCCGACCCGTAGCGGCTGAATAGATGCGAGCATATTCTTCAGGGCCTAACAGGTCTGGCGACCACCAGGTGCTGGTAAACATGCAAACGCCTAAACTGTCTAGTATCGCTTGCAATCTTTCATAATACACTACTAGCTTGGCCTTGTTTTCATAAGACAGGGGACCCTCGACTTTGGGGATTCCCCACACTTTCTGAGCAACCTCAGGGGGAATAATCTCATGTGAAAGTTCAACGAGATTTGCGCCCCGAGTGTGTGTTCCCCCTCTGGGAGAGACACAACAGCCCAGTGCCCAGCCCTTGGCCGCTCTCATTGCTTCCATAGAATCCTGGCCCTTCAAGCAAATGACATACTTTTCAGAGCCCTTGCCAACTAACTCTGAAGCCCTTTTTGAGCCTTCGGCAAGAATCTCCCCAATTCCTTCCCGATAGGCCATCTTCCTGAGAAGTTCAACTACAACTGAGTGGTCGCCCCATTCGAGCTTCAAACCATCTGTATCTTTCTCCGCAATGATTCCTCTCTGGTAGCACTCAAAAGCCCATGCAATAGTGCATGAAGAGCTATCCTGGTCCAAACCATATTCGTTACATAACGAATGCAGCTTTATGACTGCTGGTGGGTAGTCTATGTCAAGTCTATTCAGGAAATTCCACACATCATTGAATTCAAAGCCCTCGCATACCAGTCCAGCATAGGGTCCACGCTCGATACGATAAACGTGACTACAGTAAAGAGGGCAGGCAAAATAACCCTGCCTCTTCACCTCGTACTCATTTTTGTAGAAATCTGGCGTTGCTTTCTTCAGCTTTTGGGGATCCCAAAAATCGGCTTGGAAATTTCGCACAGGCGAGAGACATGCTTCGTTTAACGCAAGTGCCCGACCATAGGTCCCGAAAGTTCTGAGCGAATCAGCTCGGGGGGACGCCCTCACTCGCTCCCAAGCCTTGTCCACCTCTTCCATGAATCGATTAGGGTGTGCAACCTCAATTGACCCCGAACCTCTGACTGCCACAGCCTTGAGGTTCTTTGAGCCCATTACCGCGCCAAGCCCACATCTGCCTACAGCCCGAGCCCGGTTTGCTATTATGCATGCGCTCTTCACCAGATTTTCGCCTCCGGGTCCTATACAAGCAATTTGAATACGCTTATCCCCTATGTCTTCTTTTATAAGGCCATCTGTATCCCAAGTTGTCTTTCCCCAAATGTGCGACGCGTCCCTTATCTCCACGTGCTGATCGTCTATCCATAAATAGACGGGTGCTCTCGATTTTCCTTGAAATACTATATGATCATATCCAGCAAACTTTAACTCCGGTGAAAAGAAACCACAGGAATTGCCTGAGCCAATCCCACCAGTTACTGGGCTCTTGGCTTCTATGCTATGGCGAGTGGCACACGGTGCCAGCGTCCCGACCAAAACTCCAGTGCCAAATATCAGCCTATTGGCAGGATCAAAGGGAGTCACCGCAGGCTTGACTTCATGGTACAGAATCCATTCATCTACTCCTCTACCACCAAGGAGCTTTGCAGAATATTTTGCTGTTGGCTCTGTCCAAATCTCTCCCGAGGTCAAGTCAACCCGCAGGATTTCTCCGCCCAAGGAGAAATGTTTTTCTTTCATCAGCCACACCCTGCTTCTTGTACCGTGATGGCTTCTACCGGGCAGTATTTTACGCACAAAGGCAACGCCTCCCCTTTGCAAAGGTCGCAGGGAAGGCGTTTTCCCCTTTCTTCACTCGTCATGTGTTCAAAGAATATAATAGATACCCCTACTTCGTTGTCCTCCCTACGAATCTCCAAGCTTGCTATCCTCGGACTGAAAATCTTCTCGTGATGATATGAGCATGCCACTTCACATGTTTTGCAGCCAACGCACTTCTCATTATCAACCCTGAGATAACACATAGCTAACTGATCCTCTCTGCCATACGTCCGGCATTGCTCGAGGCAATCATAGCTTTTCCCTTGTCAGAATTCAGATCTCCTCTACTATCTGCCCAACCCAGGACCCATTATTCAGAGATCTGGAAACTCGTTTTACCCTATTACAACCGTTCTTCTCAAATCTCACACTATCAGATGTCTCCTCGCCTCCTCGTTTTCTCTCAAATCCTTTGCTGTCCCTTGAAAAAAGATTCTCCCCTTGTCTATAATATATCCCCGATCACTCACCCTCAGCGCAGACTTCACATTTTGCTCAGCAAGCAAAATGCTTATCCCTTCTTCGCGTAACTTCAGTACCTGATCTTCCAAAACCTTCACTAATAAGGGGGCAAGCCCTTCCGAAGGTTCATCAAGAAGCAGCAGTTCCGGGCTCCCTATCAGCGACCGGGCTATGGCAAGCATCTGTTGTTCCCCGCCGCTTAGATGATTACCCAGCTGCTTATCTAGCTTTTTTAAAGAAGGAAAAAGCTCGTAGACCCTTTCCAGTGTCCACTCTGCTGCAGTACCTCTAAGCCTTCTGCCTACCTCCAGATTTTCCCGCACTGTAAGGTCCGGGAAGATTCTTCTGTCACCCGGGACATAGCCCATACCCATACGGACAATTTGGTACGGGCGTTTGCCCACTAGCTCCCGTCCATTAAACCTGATATTTCCCGACCGGGGTGGCGTTAGTCCAATAATGCTTCTCAGCGTGGTCGTCTTGCCGGCACCATTTCTGCCCAGTAAGCAAACTAGCTCCCCCTTTTGGACGCGCAGGGAGACTTTAAAAAGGACATGGCTCAATGCGTAAAACGTGTTAATTTCCCACACTTCCAAGGTGGCTTCCAAACCCATATCGTCTTTACTCCCATTATTGTCCTTTCTCCCTCGTAATCTCTTCTCCAAGGTAGACTCTTTGCACCATTTCATTTTGCCTTACCTCTTCTGGCTTACCCTGAGCCAGCATTCCACCTTGGTGCAATACCACAATAGTCTCAGATATAGAGAAAACAACATCCATATCGTGTTCAACAACGAGAATACTGAGGCCAAATTCACTGACTAATCTTTTTATCAGTGCCACGGTAGCGTACGTTTCTTCAGGCGCCATGCCGGCGGTGGGCTCATCCAGAAGCAATAGTTCTGGTCTGCCGCCCAAAGCGATGGCTATCTCCATTATTCTTTGGTCTCCGTGGGAGAGAGTGCCAGCTATATAGCCGGCCTGCTCAGAAAGTCCCACCCTGTCCAGAATTTGAAATGCCTCCTCCCGCCCTACATTCTTGGCTGAGGTGACAATACTTGAACTTTTCCCCATACGAGATATTACCGCTGCCTGAACATTTTCGAAAACAGTGAATCGAGGGAAAATATTTACTATCTGGAAGGACCTAGCCAGCCCTTTTCGGTTGAGTTCATGAGGTGGTAAATTAGTAATATTCATACCCTTAAAGGTGATCTCTCCTGTGTCAGCTCGTAGATAGCCCGTAATGAGATTAAATAATGTTGTCTTACCAGCACCGTTGGGGCCTATTACCGACTTCACCACGCCCGGTTGAACCGTGAAGCTTACACGATCCACAGCTTGTAGCTTGCCGAAGGCCTTGCTTAAGGACTTGACTTTTAGAATATCGAGATCCAAACGGACACCTCTCCTACTTCAATCAACAAAGTCATCTTCAGTTAGGTGGCTGCCCCCCTTGCACTACGCCCCATGGCCGCTTGCTATAGCTTGGAATCGGTTGATTCTATGTTATGCCGATGACTGATTTAGTCTTTGCGCCCGCGCTTTTCGGATCGATGCAATGCGACCAATTATGCCTTCCGGCAGAAATAGTACCAGTAGTATAAGGGTGCCACCAGCAACAAGAGGCCAGTATTCGGTATATGCGCCGATGAATGTGTCCAGTGATAATAGCATGCCTGCTCCAAAGGCAGGGCCCCAGAACACGTGCATTCCACCGAGAATGCCGGCAAATAATGGTTCAAAAGCCCTGGCTACTGTTGCAAACTCGACAAAAGCACCTCGCATGAGAATAGCAAAGAGAGCACCTGCTAGCCCAGTGAACAAACCGGATGCTGTGAATGCCAGAAGCTGATACCTTTTTACGTTGATGCCGATGCACTGTGCTCTTGTTTGATTCTCCCGAATCGTTTTCAAGGTAAAGCCAAAAGGTGAATCGACTATAATCTTTATTGATAGGACAGCCAACATCACAATTGCCAAGATACAAAAATATTGGTTCGTGGGTGAGGCCATGACAGAAGGGATTTGTAACCCCGTAAGACCGTCATCGCCACCCGTAATGGTGCGCATTTTCCATATGGTGGCCCAGATTAGCTGGCCAAAGGCAAGGGTAAGGATGGCAAAATATATACCGGTGAGGCGAACACACAACCAGCCGATCACAAATGTAATAAGTGCTGTGAGGATAGGTGCCGCCAGCAAGGCGTAAGGCATTGCAATGTCGCCTTTTATCATGGCAATGACTAGTATATAGGCTCCAGCTCCAAACAAACCACCATGCCCAAAGGAAAGCATCCCAGTCACGCCCATGGTCAGATTGTAGGCCATAGCATAGAGGACCAGTATGGCCAACTCCGTGACCAAGAGTACCCAGGAAATTCCCACGACAAAGGGTAAAACAACAATAACAGCCAAGCCCAAAATCACTAGCCAGTACCTCCCTCGGCTAGCAAATCTTTGAGGTAAACTCGTCAATCTCATACTCCCTTCAGCGCGGTCTGCCAAGCAAGCCATAAGGGCGGAAAATCAAGACCAGCACCATAAGAATGTAAAGGAACACAAGGGCAAACCTTGGGAGAACCAAAATCCCCAACGCAAATACCACGCCATAAATTAGGCTGCCTACTAAAGAACCCAGGATGCTACCCATACCTCCTATGATAACTATGATAAAGGCGGCTAGGATAATCTCTAAGTCGCCGCCCAAATAGATGGGTGATAGCAGTGTGGCAATAACTCCACCCACTCCGGCTAGCCAGCATGCGACCATAAACACGATAATATATAGCTTGTCAACGGGTACACCAAGGGCGCTTGTCATTTCAGCGTCCGCTGCAGCCGCCCGGACATCTATTCCCACCTTGGTCCTATACAGCACCACGTAGAGAGCGATGCCGATGGCGGCCGCAACACCGATAACAAATATGTAAGTGATAGGAAAATTCCCGCCAAGCAAGGGAACCCCTCCAGCCAGGACATCAGGGGTTGGCACCATTTTCCCCTCACTGCCCCAGGTTAGCTTCATCAAGTCCCCGAAAACAAGGATCAGTCCCCATGCTAACATAATCTGGGTATAGTGCTCCTTGTCATAAAGACGGCTGAAGAGTCTCTCACAAATACCACCAAGCAAGGCAGCTCCTATAGGAGCCAAAATGAGGGCCAGCCAATAGCCGTTGGGGAAGAGGCCAGTGATCGTATAACAGATATAAGCTGCTATCAGGTAGAAGGTGGCATGGGCAAAGTTTACCACATTGAGGACACCGTAAATCAAACTCAATCCTGAGGCGAGCAAAAACAGATTCATTCCCTTTCCCACACCAGTCAGAACCTGAAATAATATCGCATCCAGACCCATGGCCTTACCTCCCCATAGCTATCTTTCTGGTGAGCAAAAACTACCCCTTCCCGAGCATAACCTCGCCCACTACACTTGTATCAGGTTTATTTCTGGCAGAAGACCCTTCTTCCTGGCTATCACTTTTTCGCTGCCTTCCGCTTTGCTCTCACCTCAGCCTCGCTATGCCACAGTTCCTCAGCTGGCAAGACCACAGCATCTTTTGCCACCACAAGATAGTCAAGTCCGGACACCTTCATGGTTTCACCTGCGACCATGGGCAATGAAATCTGGTGGTCAATTTGCCTGAAGTAGAGGTCACCCACAGGAGACTTGAAATGTACCTTCTCGAGGGCATCGATCACCGCTTCGGTCTCTGTAGTGCCAGCTTTTTCGATGGCAAGTGCCAAAAGGTGTACCGCATTGTAGTAGTGCATGCCTTCCCGCGATGGGTAGTCCCCGTATTTAGCTTTGAATTTCTCAGCAAACCTCTTATTCTCCGGGGTGTCAGGAACTAAGAACTCGTACCAAGAAATCCCCAGCAAGCCCTCCGGTACCACTAGTCCCAGCGGCCTGAGACTTTCAGGACCAAAATCTGCAGCATATTGAGTAGTTTTGAACAAGCCGAAAGAATTCGCCTGTTTCACAAAAGCGCCCTGGTCCCCGCCAAAAAGCCAGCTAAAAACGACATCTGGCTTAGCTCGGCTAATCCCGGCAATGAAGGGACCAAAATCCTTCTCTCCCAAAGGCGGCCAGCTCTCGCCGAGGTATTTCACTCCGGGGATCAGCTCAGATAGGTAACGCTTTGAGCCTTTAACTCCCTGATGGCCATAGGCATAGTCTGGTCCGATAAACCAGACTCTTTTGTACCCTTTTCGCTTGATGTTGAGAGCCTGTGCCTTGGCAATCATTGTCGTGTTGGCACTTGTCCCGAAGAAGTACCGGTGCCCCTGTTCCTCTCTCAGGGAGACGCCAGAACCAGAGCCCAAGAACAGTACCTTG
>JAUVXZ010000187.1 GCA_030603345.1 Pseudomonadota bacterium | reverse complement strand
CAGGCTGGAGGCTATGTTGGTGATTGAGTTGTGAAGGATGTCTTGTGTGACATCATGAAGAGTCACTTCGAGACCTTTTGAAGAGAAGAGGGTTGTCCAGTTTTGTCCTATGAGCCCGGATCCGATGCAGGCAACTATACGAATGTCCATTAGCGATCTACCTCCTTTTCCAATATACTACTGAGAGCATCAAATAGCTTGCAATATCGGGAGGGGCATGAGGTCTTTTCTACTGTGACTGGTGGGAGGCCGCTGTCCTTTTCACGACTTATCAGTGGGGGAAGCCGCAGCTCTGCCGACTTGTCGGGAGAGAATGCGGAGGGGGCAAGTATCCCCTGTTGATAAGTCGTAGAAAAGACCAGGCTGGGAGCCTCGGAACAGAAGAAAAGACCTCATGACCATCCTAGACCCTTCTCGGCTATATCCAATGCAAACAATAAAATGCTCTGCTTAGTAACTATCCCAAAAGGTTACATCTCCCCGTGAGCTATCCTTATATCAGATATTTTCTAAGATGTGTATTTGTATGAGCATGAATTGCGCTACTGCATGGGTTAGAGCACAGGGTTTACCCGTTACTCTCCCGGGGATAGGCGTGCGTAAAGGTTATCTGAATGCTCAATCCCTCTGCCGAATTGCTGGCTTCAATGCTTCCCCCGTGCTGCTCTATGATTTTTTTGGTGATAGCCAGTCCCAGTCCCGATCCGTGTGCATGGGCTCGTTCGGTCCGATAGAACGGTTCGAAAATCTTGGTTAAATCCTCTTTGGAAACCAGGTCGAAGGAGTTTGTCACGCTGATTCTCAGGGAATCCTGTTCAGACTGCATCTTTACGACCACATTGCCCTTTTCTGGGGTGAACTTCACTGCATTTTCAAGGATATTTGAGAGCGCCGTGCGGAGTGCATCCCTGTCTCCAAACAAAGCATGGTTGAGAGATAGATCTGTCACAAGGTGCAAGCCCCTGCGGCTTATAGCGGGCTTGAGCCGTTCCAGGAGCTCATTTATCAGATCGGCGGGATTGACCCGTTCACGTTTTCTAGGTGTCTCCTGAATATCCAGCTTTGACAGAACAAGGATGCTGCCTATGAGGCGGTCCAACTCCTCTATATCCTCGCGGATGCCGTCTAGATGTCTGTCACAGGCTTTATGGTCGCCACGTTCCCATCTTTCCCGAAGAAGCTGCTCTGCGATACGGATTCTCGCAAGTGGGCTTCGCAGCTCATGGGATATGTTGGCCGTCAGTTCCCTGCCCCCCCGAATCATCCTTTCCAGTCTATTTGCCATGCGGTTGAAAGAGCGACCCAGTTCTCCGATCTCATCATTGCCTTTGATCGTGACCCTATGGGAGAGATCTCCTTCTGCGATCCGAAGGGCCGAATGCCTGAGCTTTTTGATGCGGTTTGTTATGATTCTTGACACAGGAATTATGAGAAGGGCGATAACAAAACCGATTCCAACAAGCCCCAGACCAAAACCCCCTTCGGGGTGGGCTGGCTGCATTTTTTCAAAAAATACATGCAGGCTACCGATCTCCCCTTTTCCAATTTCCACGGGAATGGCAATGTATGACATCCACCCTTTTTTGAAATGGCGGTGCATTTTGAGATTTCCGAAATCCTCCGCCTGTTTTTTGGAAACTACTGCTATATTGTCGGGGATATTCCCCGGAAAGGACTTGAACAGGGCTTTCTCATCCGGATCTGCCAGCCAGATCTTTGCTCCGTAAATCTCACTGAGGCGCAGGATGAAATCCTTAACAGATTCGTTTTCAGCGAGACGTGTTTGTGGCTCTGATTTGATTTTCTCTTCAAGGAGTTCTTTTACTATCAGGGCTTGGGAGCTGACGTAATGCTGAAAGCGGGAACGAAAACTTCTTCGGGAGGAGAAGTAAAAAAGGCCGAAAACCAATATCTCGGTTACGATGAGAACCAGTAAAAAGGATAAGAATATCTTAATGTAGAGCTTTCCAGGTTTCATGGGGCGTCTACAAACATATAGCCTGTTCCCCATACCGTTTTGATTCGCTTGGGGGAGTTGGGCTGGGGTTCTATTTTTGCCCGCAATTTGCTGATATGAACGTCTATGCTTCTGTCGAACGCCATGAAATCCCTCCCCCGGGCACGATTCATGAGCTCATCACGGCTCAAAACCCTGTTGGGATGCTCCATGAGCACCTCAAGGATCTTGTATTCAGTTGAGGAGAGCTCTGTTTCCTTGTCTTCGACCAGAAGCGTGTGTTTCGCCTTGTTCAAAACCAGACCACCAGCCTCGATAATGAGACTGGCATCTTTTTCGGCCTCACTTTTGTCCCACCGGGAAAGTCTTCGCAGCACAGCCTTTATTCTGGCAAGAAGCTCCCGTGGATTGAAGGGTTTGGGAAGGTAGTCGTCCGCTCCCAGCTCCAGTCCTACAATCCGATCAGCATCCTCTCCTTTGGCCGTGAGCATGATAACAGGCAGGGAGAATTCCATGCGTATCTCCTTCAATACCTCCAACCCATCTTTTTTCGGGAGCATGATGTCCAGTATAATGATATCTGGGTGTTCTGTCCGGATGGATTTGAGGACGGACGACCCGTCGGTCAGGGTCAGAACCTGAAATCCATAGTCCTCCAGATATTCCCTGAGAAGCTTCAGAAGTCTCTCATCATCATCCACTAGTAAAACCTTTTTCCCCATGAATGTCCTCTCTTTTTTCATTTTTTTACACTTTTTTACCATTTTTTAACCTCCTCAACAAACATTCTTTACAAGACGTGGTTAGTATACGGGCAAGGTCAGCTCATGACAGGCTGTTGCCCAAGTGAAAAGGGATTTCGGCAACAGCCTGATGAGAGCTTAACAACAAATCTAAAAAAAGGAGGAGAAAATGAAATCTAAAAGGAAATCTCTCACCATCGGAGCAGTTGTTCTGGCTTGCGGTCTTCTTGCAGGCTGCGGACCTCACCCGTTCTGGGACACGGGGTCTTCAGCCGGAGATTCAAAGGAGAGAAGAGCATTCTGCAAGAGGTGGGCACATCACCGGTTTGGTGACAAGGATTTTTCTGACCACATTATGAAGCGGATAGATAGCCGGGTGGAGGATCTGGATCTTTCAGAGAATCAAAGAGAAAAATATGAGGAAATGCGGCTCAAGATAAAAGGAAATTTGACCGAGGCTATGGAGGGCCGAAAGGAACTATTCGCGGAACTGCGAACCGAAATCAACCGTGAAGCCCCTGATATGAATGCAGTGACGGGCCTGGTGAAAAACCAGTTTGTGGGTATGCCAGACCGGATGACGGAAATGCTGGATCTTTTTGTGGAGTTCTACGACATTCTTGATGAGGATCAGAAGGCCCAGGTGATGAAGGTGATCAGAAAGAGAATAGGAAATGGTTAGAAGCGAATACTGTTAAGAAGGGAGGTAAAAAATGTTTATGTTTCATCATATTCAAAACCATAACCCTATAACCATTTTGGTCTTGGCGTTGGCCGTTTATGTGTATCTGGCTGTCTGTCTCCAGGTTTTGGCAAAAAAGACCGGAACCAAGCAGGCATGGATGGGGTGGGTACCAATACTAAACCTCTACCTCTTTTGCAAGCTCGGCGGTAAACCAGGATGGTGGGTGGTTTTGTTCTTTATACCGTTTGTCAATGTCTTCTTTGGGGTTATTGTTTTTATGGCAATTGCCGAAGCAAGAGGTAAACCGTACTGGTGGGGAATACTCATAGTTGTGCCACTGGTCAGGGCGCTTGTCCCAGGATACCTCGCGTTTTCGGGACCGAAAGCTCCTGCCCACGCTCAAGCAGGTGCAGGTGGATAATCCAGTTTTCGGTCTATTCCAGATTATTCATGAGCACTGAAGGGGGGGTCATATCGTGACCCCCCATTTGGTTTTTCCTTTTTACGGGATATAAATACACCTATCTGAGGAGATCAGTTGCCTGTAAGAAGTCAGTCACTCCGAAGCCTTGTTCCCTGCGTCTATAATAATCGATCGTCACATCTGCATACCGCTCATACAAGCGTTTTCGAGCAAAAAAGAGTCTTGGGTAGCAGCGTGCTATCGCCTCCTCGTTGGTTTCGTTTGGCTCCCTGCTAAAAGCGCCTCTCCACAGCATGGGGTGCGGATTGGATATATATGCATTGAGCAATTGCTCCTGAACCTCAGGTGGGGTTGCCAGGTAAACGATGGTTGTGTATCGTTGAAGTCTTCCGAGGATTTCTTCTCCAATGTAAATGACACTTCCGGTTGTATCGACAACGATGTTCTCTCCAGGATTGTTTTCCCGATCCTCAAGGTAGTCAAGGATTTCAGTGAGTACTTCTGCTTCATAGGCCAGGTATTGAGATTCACATTCCTGATAATGAGGCCCATAAGGGAACCCCATCCATTCGGCCACTTTCATCATGGTTCCATCTGATCTTGTCAGCTCCGGAGCAAGTTTCGCTTCAATAATATCATCGCAACAGAACCGACGGAAGCCATGTTCAGCGAGTTTACGAGACCAGTAAGACTTACCTGATCCTGCCATACCAATTAGTGAAAGACGCATAACATCAAGTGGTTTTGTGTTCAAGTCAGCTCCGCTTTGCTACGGAATTGGAGTATTGGAATAATGGCCTGCCCTCCCCGTCCCGAGACCGGGACGGGATCGGGAGGCGCGAGGTGGCTGAAATATGCACCTGCTCCTGAAATTATTTGAGAACCAGAGCGGCTGGAACCGAGGTCACGAAAGCCAGGACTGGGACAGGGAGCAATGGAACGATGGGCTTAGAGTATTTCATATATTGTACGCCCAGATCCCGCAATAATTATCTAAGGTTATTTGCATCTCAATTCATGGCGAGATACCTTCTTATACCGAAAACATTCTGTGATGTGGTCATTTACCAGACCAACGGCTTGCATGAAGGCATAACAGATTGTCGGACCGACAAACTTGAATCCTCTTTCCTTGAGATCTTTACTCATCAAAATTGACTCAGAGGTGTGGGATGGGATTTCGCCGACAGACTTCCATTTATTATGAATCGGCGCTCCTTCCACAAATTGCCAGATGTATGCGTCAAAACTTCCTAACTCCTGCTGAACTTCTAGAAATGATTTCGCATTAATAATTGCGGCCTCAATCTTCTTTTTATTGCGGAGGATTCCTGGATTTTGAAGCAGTGCCAGTATCTTCGGTTCGTCATATTCCGCAATCCTTTGAGGGTCAAAGTGGTCAAGCGCTGTCCTATAGCTTTCACGCTTTCGAAGTATAGTCAGCCAGCTCAGCCCTGCCTGAAAACCTTCTAGGATTAAGAATTCAAATAAACGGTGGTCATCATGAATTGGCACACCCCATTCCTCATCGTGGTACTTGATTAGTAGTTCATTGTCGCCGACCCAGTCACATCGTTTTTGCATTGCTCACCCCAGTCCTCGTGCATTTCCTCTCCCGCGGATACTAAGATAATAATGCCATAGCAGGCGCGCGGCGACTGCCCTCCACGGTTGCCATCCGGCACTGATGCCGTCAAGTTCCTCGGGCGTTGGGCGCAAAGCCAGTCCTTTGACCCTTTGCGTTGCAACGGTCAAGGCGAGGTCCCCACGCGGCCATATATCCGGCCGGCGGAGCGCCCTCAGTAAATAGATATCCACAGTCCAGGGACCGATACCTTTAATTTTCATGAGCTCGGAACGCACGGTCGCGTCGTCCATTGTGCTGAGTGTAGCCAGATTGAGTTGCCCCTCAACGATTGACTGAGCAAGGTGGCGCCCATATGCGGTTTTCTGACGGCTAAAGCCAATGCTCTTGAGTGTGACGTGGTCTAGTTGAAGGAACCGATCTGGAGTGAGCGGAGAGACGGCATAAAGTAGACGCTTATAGGCCGCCTTGGCCGATGCAAGCGAAACCTGCTGTTCAAGGATAAGCCGCAGGAGGGTAGGGAATCCTGGCTCAAGTGCCCACATCGGCGGTGACCCTACCTGGGCCAGGATTTGGGCTAGGTCCGAATCGCGGTCAGATAAGAATTTCAAGCCGTGCGTCAGTGTCTTCTCCGTTAACGCACCGGGTGCAAGACTCGGCATCGGTCTGGTTTCTGGGCTAGGTTCTATCATGAGGTCGCAGGCAGGTCTGAACTTTATTGATAATTGGCCAAAATACAAGACGTGTCTATATGTCTGAGTTTGAGGAACTTTGGCTTTTCGCTCAAGACCTTCAGTAAATTGATCTAAGTCAGATGAATGTAGATTGGACGATTTCTAGTATTTGCTCCTTAGTAAAAAGTTGTCCACGCCCGATACCCGGACACTCTCTGGAAACCTTTTGCCACTCTGCTTCGGAACGTAAATTTTCAACCCAGAAGGGAAATGATCTACACTGGTTAGGGCGTAATGGATAAATATCACACCCGTTGTCATAAAAGAAACACCGACCTTCTGAGTCTTCTCGAATACTGTAGCTGTCTCTAAACGGGTATAGGTATTGCTCTCGGAAAAGAGGTACAGGGATCCGCAGGAATTCTGCTATGCGTGACATCTCAGATCTGTCAACATAGATTGTTCCCGGGCTCCCCGTGCAACAGGCTCCACAACGCTGGCATTCAAAACGAATTCCGGTGTCAAAAAAATAGGAGCGATTATAGGATAAGTCCATGAGATCTAAAGTTGACAAACTCGTAAAAAGTGTTTTGTGAACGAGATTGAGCAAAATCGACTTTTTGCGAATGCATCACAGTGGATGTTTGAATCTATGCCACGGTAGATCTTGCCCTTTCTTTGCCCCACCTTCAATCTGGCCATGCTTCACATGAACAAAGCGTGGACTATATGCATTTCATCCTCCTTGCCTTGAAAGAGAGTTTTTGTGGTAAGAACTGATAGGTTTGGTCATTGAGTTCCACATTATATTCTTATTTCAGATTTGCTTCTTCTCCCTTGAAGGCACAAATATCCGCCTCAAACATCAGGGTTTCAAAAGGTACCATGCCTCTGTAAAGAAATTAAAACCTCAATACTGCATCCCCAAAGGGGTCGATGAGAGCACTCTTGGTGGAATCCACACGTTGCCTTTCCTCAAGGCGAGACTGACATGTCGAAATTGGGTAAAGGAGGCCTGTGGCCTGTCAATAATCT
>JAUVXZ010000012.1 GCA_030603345.1 Pseudomonadota bacterium | reverse complement strand
AGGCTACCAGAACGATACTCAATGCAGCCTCCAAGAAGATGCACAAGCGATTCGTCTTGGAGCTTATTGAGTGAAATACCCCGCCCACAGCGCAGGGCATTTCACTTTCCTTTTTTTATCTCCCAAGAAATGATGCGTTCGCAAAAAGTCGATTTTGCTCTATCCGTGAGCATTTTAGGCGCACTTAAGATGTTTCCCGCTTCAGCGGGACTAAAACTCGGTATAATGCCCTCAGACAGTTAGCATTTCTTAACGCTGAACATCTCAAGCGCTTTTCTCCCGAAATGCTCAAGCAACACAATCAACCTTATCCGCCACAGGTGGATCTAATCTGAGTGATGAAGCGGATTAATTGGTCAACCATCCACAGAAAGAAAAAAAGGAATGCATTCACCTTTTTCCTGAGAGCTGTTTCCGTTGTTTATGGCCTAGGGGTTAGGCTCAGACTCATTGGTTATAACGTCGGTCTTTTCAGGATCAGATCTCTTCCTACCTATGTTGTCAGTGTAGGAAATATAACAGTGGGAGGTACAGGCAAAACACCATTTGTAGCCATGCTTGCTGAGTGGGCAAGTGAAAATGGCATCGGAGCAGCTATCCTATCGAGGGGCTATAAAGGCAAAACAAGTCACGACTTTCTTGTTGTCTCTGATGGAACCAAGGTTTTGGCAACTTCCGATGACGCAGGAGACGAGGCGGTGCTTCTGGCAAAAAAGGTATCGTCTATTCCCGTATTGATATCGAAAAACAGATACCTGATAGGGAATATGGCCCTACGACGATTTAACCCAGAACTGCTGCTCTTAGATGACGGATATCAGCATGTATTACTACACAGGGATCTGGACATTCTCCTTTTAGATGCAAGAAGACAGTTTGGAAACGAATGGCTACTGCCCCGTGGTCCCTTGAGGGAGCCCCTCGTGGGGATAGAGAGAGCTGATCTCATTGTTATGACCAAATGCGCAGCTGAGTGTAACGGCAATGACATGGTAGATTTCTTGCGAAAGAATTTTCCCGGGAAACCAATCTTTAGATCGGCACACCTCCCAGATCAGGTTATATTTCCCCTTGATGGTAGAACCTATCCACCAGACTTTTTGTCAGGGAAAAAGGTGGTGGCCTTTGCAGGGCTGGCTCATCCCGATGATTTTTTGGATATGGTGAAGGGTTTGGGAGCTCACGTGATTCATTTCAAAGCTTTTTCGGATCATCATTTTTTTACTCAAGGTGAGATTGGAAAGCTTGCCTCTAGGAAGAAAGTCTCGGAAGGCGATTTTTTATTGACCACAGAAAAAGACTGGGTCAGGATTGATGGGAGAGTTGATGTTGGTGCGGATATCGCTGTGTTAACCATAAAAGTGGGGCTTCTTTCAGATAGCGATACCTTTTTTGATACCATCAAGCAGGGGATCCTTAATTCTGGTGTGAAAAAAGATGAGGGTTAGAGCAAGGCATAGCATCTCACCTGAGAACATTGATAAGATACTGGTAAGATCCACCAATTGGGTAGGTGATACGGTGATGATGCTTCCCTCCCTGGCAGTAGTTAGAAGGGCCTTTCCTCACGCCCAGATAACGGTCTTGGCTAATCCATGGGTTGTTTCGCTCTTGAAGAATCATCCTGCCGTGGACAGAATCATGATCATTGACAAAGGTAAGGGTTTGTTGAGTACCTGCAAAGAATTGGCAAGGATCATATCTGAGTTCAGGCGTGAACAGTTTGATCTGGCTGTTCTTTTTCAAAATGCCTTTGAGGCTGCTTTCTTGGCCTCTTTGGGAGGAGTGAGGTATAGGGTCGGTTATAATACCGATGGCAGAGGTGTGCTTTTGACCCACAAGGTCAAAAGAGATAGAACCATTCTCTTAGCCCATCAAGTTGAATATTTTCTTGGGATCATGGAGGCGATGGGTTGGGAGGTAGAAGGCAGAGAACCACGTGTATACCTTGATGATGAGGATGTAACCTCAGCTAATGCAGTGCTTTCCTCAGAGGGTATTGATGAAAATCACCTTGTAGTTGGAATTAATCCAGGTGCTGCATACGGATCAGCCAAGAGATGGCCAGTGGAGCGGTTTGCCGTAATCGGTGATTGGGCTTCACAGAGGTGGGGTGCAAAGGCAGTGCTTTTTGGTTCTTTTTCGGAGAAAGACATAGCTGCACAGGTATCAAAGCTAATGCACACGGATCCGGTCGATCTTTGTGGGAAAACCACATTGGGTGAGGGTATGGCATTGATCAAGCGATGCAACTTTTTTGTAACCAATGATAGTGGTCTCATGCACATAGCCGCTGCCTTTGACACACCTCTGGTGGCTGTATTTGGCCCTACTGATCACGTGCGAACGAGCCCAGTTAGCAGAAACGCAAGAATAGTCAGGCATAGGGTTGAGTGCAGCCCCTGTTTGAAAGTGGAATGTCCATCGGACCATAGGTGCATGCTATCCATTGAGCCAGAAGAGGTCTGGGATCAAATGGAAAGTCTGAAAAAGGAATTAAAAATTGTAACAGTTTAGCCACGAATGGACACAAAGGGACACAAATGAAATTCTGTATAAAGATTTTTGATAAATAATTGTTCGTGATAATTTGTGATAATTTGTGGCTGAATAGCAATATTGAAAATTGAAGGATGAAACCAGCGGTATTTGTAGACAGAGATGGAACTATAAATGAACAGCGGGGTTATGTAAATCATATAAGCCGCTTTGTGCTTTTGCCCGGGGTAGGGGAGGCCATATCACTCTTAAACAAGAATAACCACCTTGTGGTCGTAACCTCGAACCAGTCTGGTGTTGCACAGGGCTATTTCCCTGTAAATTTGGTACATGAGATCCATGAATTAATGAAGCAGGGGTTAGCTAAGGATAACGCATACCTAGATGGCGTCTATTTCTGCCCTCACCATCCTCATGGTGTAGTTTCTGAGTATAAGAAAGAGTGCAGGTGTAGAAAACCAGGAACAGGTCTCATAGAAAGGGCCGGGGTTGAATTAGATATCGATATGCAAAGGTCATACGTAATCGGTGACCGCTGGCTTGATATAGACTTTGCACATAACGCAAATCTACCCGGTATTCTGGTATTAACCGGCTACGGCAGGGGGGATTTAGAATACATTGTGCCTCATAAAAGGTTGAAGCTCACCTTTGTGGCAGAAGATCTACTAAGGGCTGTGTCATGGATTTTACAACAGGATAGTAGCTTTTGACGGGGTTGGGCCTTTTTCGTCCAGCCCAACGGTAAATGATTGCAGAGGAGAGGTGAGGTGAATAACGCAAAGCCTCATATCTCAATCATCTAATTGAGTGCAATTGGTGACGTTTTTCCCAGTCTGCCTTTTGTAGAGGTCGTGAGGGATAGATTCCCACAAACTTTAGCTCACTTTCAACCCTGGCCCAGACCTGGACTATAGATTTGGTAAGCTAATTCAAGCACATAGTGGCTTACAAACTTAGTAGGCTGATGATAGCAAATAGCGCCAGGGCGGGCTTTAGGCACTTTAGGTCACTTAAACGTGAGGAGGTTTGACTATGGCTATCAGCAAGGAACTGCTGGACATTTTAGTATGCCCCAAGTGTAAAGGCGATATCTACCTGACTGAAGCAGGAGATGGTCTCATTTGTGATAACTGCAAGCTTTTATACGAGATTAAAGATGACATACCTATCATGCTCATAGATGAGGCAAAGCCTCTAAAAGAGGATTAATTGGATCTCTCTATTATTGTTGTTAGCTTCAATACCAAAGAACTCGTGCTCGAGTGTCTGCCCTCCATCAACAAAACCATCAAAGGGGTTTCTTTCGAGGTATGGCTTGTTGACAATAATTCAACTGATGGAACAGTGGAGGCCGTAGGAAAAGAATATCCTGATGTCACTATCATAGGAAACAAGCAAAACTTAGGTTTCGCTGCCGCAAATAACCAGGCCTTCAGGCAGATGAATGGACGGTATGCTCTGTTGCTCAATAGCGACACTGTATTGACCAATGGGGCTGCAAGGGAGCTCTATGGTTTTATGGAAGTTACCCCTGAGGCAGGTATGGCATGTGGGCAGTTGTTGAACCAGGATGGTTCCAAACAGAATTCTATTGCCAATTTTCCTTCCCTCCTCAGTCTTTTGAGCAATGAGACCGTTCACAGAATGGTAATGCCGAACCGATTTCCAAGCAAAAGAAGAGACTATGTTTCGCCTATAAAGGTAGATTCAGGTATTGGTGCGTGTTTAATAGTTCGAAAAGCGGCTATGGATGATGCGGGGTATTTTGATGAGAGATATTTCTTTTTTTTTGAGGAGACTGACTGGGCCTACAGGATGAAACGGGGCGGGTGGACTATATATTTCGTGCCATCGGCACGGATATTTCATGCCCAGGGGAAGACAGTGGGGAGTGGTGTAAATTCAAGGATTATGTTTTATAGGTCACGGTATCTCTTTTTTAGAAAGTGGCATCCCCACTCATATCCCGTATTCTACGTGATTATTTTTTTTAGGTTGTTGATCAATGTCATTCTCTCTTTTATTGGTCTGATGTTTACCCTCGGCCTTGAGACTTCGACAAGAAAAAGATTTGTCGTTTACATTCAGTTAATCGCGTGGCATCTAAGGGGATGCCCCGAAAAAAGGGGAAAGTGAAGGCCCATGTTGGTTAAAGGTAGGGCATTTTCACCGGAAGGTATTACCAGGATCCTGTTAATACAATTGGGAGATATAGGGGATGTGGTGCTTACTACCCCTACCATGAGAGTACTCAGGGAGAATTGTCCTCATAGCGAGATCTTTGTTTTTGTAAGAGAGCATACAAGGGAATTGGTAGAGGGCTGTCCATGGGTGGATGGGGTGATTTCGGTTAACAAGGGTAAGGGAAACCTGAGAGAGGAGATCGCCTATCAGAGAGATTTTCTTGCGGAGCTACGGAGGAAGAGATTTCAACTAACCATTGACCTCCGGACCGGAACTAGGGGTGCCATTGTCTCATATTTGAGTGGGGCGAGGATGAGGATAGGACGATATTCTGACGATGGAACATTGTGGAGGAACAGGCTTTTTACCCATTTGATCAGACCTGAGAATGAATTGGAGCAATATTCTTCACTCCATAGTCTGAATATTTTGGCCCCGCTGGAATTAGACGTCAAGGATACATCTCCGGCGTTGGTGGTCACACCCGAAAAAGAAAAAATCGCATTAGAGATACTGAGAAGGGAAAAAGTGCCTTCTGACAAACCAATACTTGCCCTGCATCCCTATTCGCGCTGGAGTTACAAGGAATGGCTTACTAAAAATTATATCAGACTCATCAACCATATAGGCTCCCGGTACCCGGTGTCTATCGTAGTAACCGGTGCTCCCGAAGAAAGGGAGAGAGTAGCTGAGATGGTATCGAGGAGCAGCGTAGATGCATATAACTTGGCGGGGAAGACATCTCTTGGTGAGCTGCCGGCCCTTCTCAAGAAATGTAGTTTACTGATCGGGATAGATAGTGCCGCTGTACATATTGCCGCAGCGGTTGGTATACCTACTATAATGATATTTGGGCCATCTTCTCCGGTGAGCTGGGCTCCCCGTGGAAAGAAGCATCGCATTATTCAGAAAGATTTGCCATGTGTACCGTGCAGGCAAAAGGGGTGTAATAATAGTGAAGTAAGCCGGTGTCTTAATGAGTTACATCCAGAAGAGGTCATTCCGTTAGTTGAAAATCAGCTCAACGAAATTGTATCTCCTTTTTGAACAGGCTGTTGCCCAAACGGAAATCCCTTTGAGCGGTCATTAAAACGTTCTTTGCCAATCCCGCTGCATAGCGGGAGCAAATCCCGACAAGCCGGGAAAAAAACGTTTTAGACTAAGAAGAGAAAAGGGATTTCGGCAACAGCCTGTAAAGACTCAACTATCTGACATAAGTCTCACTGCTTCAATGCGCTTTCATCTTTTCATCTAACCGGGCAATGACAGCAATACTGTGTCCGGAGTACATTTTGGCAATGAGGTGGGCAAACGGTTTGAGTATCAGGATCCGGCCCCATTTCTCTTTAATAACAGAGGAGTGATAGTCCTTACTTTTTATGACGCTGAAACCGTATTTCCCGAGAAACTGCGCTAAGGTTCGAGAGGTAAAGTGCCAAAAGTGGTATGGTACAGACCAGTCATCCCATTCTTGCCACATTCTCCGGGCATCGGTTCCTTCATAGTTGGGCACGTCGATTACCAGGATTCCATCTGGCTTCAAGCACGATTTCACCACCTGTAAAGCGAGATGAGGATCGGGGCTGTGTTCCAGGAAATGCCACATGGTGATTATATCGAAATGGTGAGAGGGGAGGGTCAGGTCACCAACTTTTCCGAGCCTGACAGGAATTCCAAGTCTTTCGATGGCATACTGGGTTGCCCAGTCTGAGACATCTACGCCACTTACCTCAAACCCCTCATTCCGGCAGGCGGCCAAAAAGTACCCATATCCGCATCCAATATCCAGCACCTGGCCATCCTGTTTTACCTTTCTTATGAATCGAACACGATGCTTCTCACTGCGGAGCCTTTTTTGGAATTCCGCAGAATTTGGATAGAGACCCTCATCGTATCGTTCGGAGAAATACTCGTCGCGATAAAGATGCTCGACCTCTTCTTGAGATGGACGGGGATCGAGGAATCCGAGACCACATTTCTGGCACCGATATATTTTCCAAGAGTCTTTCTCGATCAAAAGTTCACTTTCTTGCGCGCCACAGAGAATGCATGCCTTAGGAGCTCTTTCGATCAAACGGGGCTTCCTCTACGAGCGAGTTTGTGATACAGATCTGCTACTTGATCGGCCACCTTATCCCAGGTATGTTGCAATGCATCCTTTCGCGCATTATCGCCCAATGTCATGCGGTTTTCTTTCTTCATCAGAAAGGAAAGTTTTTCGCTGAGATCCAAAGGGGAGGGGTCTTTCCCGAGCACGAATCCGTGAACACCAGGATCTACCAGATCCCTTGCACCCACTTTTTGTGTAATAATCACAGGCAATCCCGCTGTCATTGCCTCCAGAACGGCCAAGCCAAAGGTGTCGAACTGGGATGGCATGGTAAAGATGTCGCTCGCCAGGTAATATTTTTCGACCTCACGGCTTACCCCTGCAAAAAAAATCCGATTTTGGATGCCTAAGCCCCGGGCCATATCCAGGTACCGCCTCTCATCACCTTTGCCCACAACGAGCAGTTTTAGAGTGGAATTGGTCATTTCTGTACCAACCAGGTGAGCAATTCCCTCTAGGATCAGTTGCAATCGTTTGATCTCGAAGTTCATTCCCACGAACAGGACGATAATATCGCTTTGCGACAAGCCATGGCGCTGGCGAATTTCATATCGACAACTTTCCTGATCCAGGGCCCTAAAGCGGTCTATTGAAACCCCCGGATGGATAACCTGAATCTTGGATTCTGGAATATCATAGATTTTAAGAAGCTCATCTTTAACGAGGGTTGAAACAGGGAGGATCATAGGGAGGTATGGTCCCCTCAAGGCTTTTTCCTCTACCCAAGCCATGGACCTGTCGAAAAGACTTAAGGGTTTTGCCCGAGCCTCTCTGATCCATGTCTTATGGGGAATGCCATGCATGGTGAAGATACTCATCGTGAAAATTCGGTCGTGACTGTGAATCAGATCATATTCTTCAGGATGAATTCGCCTATTTGAAAAATATGCAAAGTTAATCGGTCTCATAAAGCGTGGGAAAGGGAGATGCGGAACCTTGTGAAAGGTAACAGCGGACCTTCCTTGGCGCCATTTATTGGCGAATACATGAATTTCAATCTCATCGCGCCGAGCCAATCGTTCCGTGAGTTCGTATGCAAAGGCTTCTGCTCCTCCTACAAGCCCATATTTAGGAATTACGACTGCGATCTTCATAGCAAAAAACTATTCTTCTCCCAGTTCAAATGTTCCTCGTGCCGAATGCCTTCAGAACTAACCTGTATTTTTCCAATTTTTTAAGGGAAGCGTCTTTATCAGAACAAAAGGGAAGAGTAAGTTTCAAGGTCAAAATCCTCCAGAAGGCTTTGATAAGGTTGGCTCGCTTTATTCCACGGATAGCCCTTTTGGAGTAATGTTTTCGGTAAAAGGTAAATTCTGCCTCAAACTTCTTCTTCCAGACCTCTGCAGGCAGATTTTCACGCTCGCTTTGTCCACCCCAGTGGACCATTGCTGCCTCGTTGATATACCCGATAGTCGATCCTGCCCTTCTTATCCTCAGACACAGGTCTTGTTCTTCCCCATAGAGAAAAAATCCTTCATCGAAGCCGCCCAAGTCTTCAACAATTCCTCGCCTGGCTATCATGCTAGCGCCCATTACCCAAGCAATATTCCCTTTTAGATCTCTCAGCTCTTGTTTTGTTTATTTTTCACCGGGATAGCGCTTTTCAATGGATGATTGGGGCGATCCATCTGGATTGACAATTCGGGTTCCGGCAAGGCCTATCTCAGGGTGCTGATCCATGAAATCGATCATGTTTCGAAAACATCGCTCCAATACCTCTGTGTCAGGATTGAGAAAGTACACGTAATTGGCTGTGCAGGTCTTCAGAGCTAGGTTGTTGGCTCGGGCAAAGCCTAGGTTATGTTCATTCGCAATCAGTATTACCCATGGGAAATTATTCCTTATCAGATCAAGGCTATTGTCCTGTGAAGCGTTATCAACAACTATGACCTCGGAATCAATCTGTGTTTGGGAGGCAATCGAATTCAAACACCTGACAAGAAAGTCGGAGGTGTTGTAGTTAACAATAATGACTGAAAGGTCACTCAGAGGGCTGGTTTCCAAAACGATTCTCTATCTCCCTCAGCTTGACATACCGGACAAACAGAGCGTAAGCAGATGTAATCGCTATGATGAAGCCGGCAAGGCCATCCAAAAAACCCAGTTTAAACACATAGACCTCCAGAAACTTGAATGCGGGACGGATCACAAGCAGCCAGAGATGGTACCGCTTTCCTTTCTCATACATGTCCTGTGCCAAGAGACTGGAAAAGCTGTTCACAGTTTGAAGCTGTCCGGAGATGGTGCCCTTATAGGGATAGTGCAAAAGGTCATGTTTTAGATGACCGACGCTCCCTTGTATCCCCACTCTTTCATGCACGCGCCCTCCTGTCCAGCGACCACATTCAGATCTGAAAAGGCGAAGCTGTCTGTCAGGATAGAAACCGCTGTGATTTATCCACCTCCCCTGGTAAAAAGACCGGCGAGGAATTCGGTACCCATCGTTGGCGTCGGGCTTATCAATCTCAGTCAAAATCTCCTCCCGCAGGTCAGAGCTTACCTCTTCATCGCCATCCAAACTCAATACCCAGTTTCCACGGGTCTTTGAAAGGGCAAAGTTTTTTTGCTCCATATAGCCAGGCCATGCCTGTTGATACACCTTATCTGTATATTCTCTTGCAATGGCTACTGTTCCGTCCTGACTCATGGAGTCAACAACCACTATCTCGTCTGCCCACGTTGAGCTGTCAAGACACCTCCTCATATTGTGTTCCTCGTTAAAACAAATAATGCAGACCGATATAGTCATAGGAGATATGATCGAATTTATGTGGTAGGAAGTCCCACAATAGACTGCTCTGGCCGATTTTCCGGTTCATGATATAGTATTCCTATACCAGCACACTGTTGCTCGTAATCTTCAACTATTTCAATATGATTGTAGTCTGATCTTATTTCAGACCAAAACTTATCAACACCACAATCATCCAGAATATCATGAAATGCTATAATCCCAGATTTCCTAACAAATGGGGAGTATAATTGAAAATCTTTCTTCACGCCCTCATAAGAATGATCGGCGTCAATAAATAGAAAATCAATTTTTTTTCCGCCCAGAATTCTCTGAACCCTTTCTTGGCATGCAGATGATTGAGAGTTTTCCCTCAAGAAATGAATGCGCTGTGTCTCAAAGAAAGCTGAGTGAAAGAAACGGTTGAGGGATTTTCTGTATGTTCTGGGCAAATCTATGCTGATTATTAAGCCATCTTGCTGGATGGCCTTAGACCAGAGGTAAAGCGTTCCGCCCTTATCGGTGCCTATTTCACATATGATTTTTGGATTCAACTTTTTCACAATATTAAAAAGCTCGGTAATCTCAGATTCGATTTGGACAGCTGCGATTGTGTGATAAAGACCTATTCCGGCAAAACGCTTTACTACTTCCCAAGGGTTTTCGCAGGCCAACTCCTGCTGGTGAAGCCGTTTCCTTGAGAGCCGTCTTACGAGTGGTCCTATACTCAAAACCTCATAATATACATCGCCTATTGCCTCTTGATACATTTTATATGACTTTGGAAATCTCCTTCTAAGTAATTCACCCATTTTGATCCAAGAGATCCTTGGTTATCTCGATGTTTACCCCGGCAATCGATTATTGAAGAAAAGGGAAGCGCGGACCAAAGCTGGATAGTAATCCAGAGCAAATCCTGCACGCTGCTAGGATGCCCCATAACAGGAACAAAGTCAAGAAACCTGACTGAGAGCTTGTATCAAACCTCAAAATGGAGTTTTGAGGTTGCGTTTGAGAATTTCGACAGGCCCTCCTTTTCACTTTATCCAACAGTGAGTATGTGTTATATGGTTTTATGTTCCGATAGATTGTTGATGTGGAATTGCTTTAAGGGGTTATACAGTTACGGTGGGCACATCCGCTGAAGAGAGTGGACCATTTGATAGGACTGGAGAATAGTGGAACCTGGCTATGGAAAATATTGATAGGGAGTATCTTACTAAGGGAATCGATAATTTCGGCAGATCAAGGATATTGGTTGTTGGCGATATTATATTAGATCAATTTATCTGGGGAAAGGTTTCAAGGATTTCCCCTGAGGCGCCGGTACCTGTGGTTGGGGTTGAACGTGAGACCACGATGCTCGGAGGCGCTGCCAATGTTGTGAGTAACATTGTTGCTTCAGGTGGAAATGTTCTCTTATGCGGCGTTGTGGGCGATGATTCTAGAGGAAGAAAAATTATCGCAGAGTTAGAGGAATTAGGTGTTAATGTTAATGGAATTATTATGGAGCGCGGCAGACCTACAACTGTCAAGACAAGAATTATTGCTCATGCCCAACAGGTTGTGAGGTACGACCGGGAGAAAACGAGTTTAGTAAAACCAGAGACAACCAGTCGTATCCTTGATTTCATTCATAAAACAAAGAAGGATCTCTCTGGCATCATTGTGTCAGATTATGGAAAGGGTGTCGTGTCTTCCCAGCTTATGGATGGCCTCAGAAGCGTGATTTCAGAGTATAATCTCCCTGTGACAGTAGATCCCAACGTGAAGAATTTCCCCCTGTATAAAGAGGTAACGATCATCACACCCAACCATAATGAGGCAGCAGTAATAGCAGGCATGGAGATAGAAGACGAGGAGGGTTTGTTAGAAAGTGGAAAAAAACTACTCAGTAACGAAAACTGCAGGGCACTTTTGATAACGAGAGGAGCTGACGGGATGACCCTCTTTGAGGAAGATGGCAGCATAACACATATAAAGTCAGTGGCCAGAAAGGTATATGACGTGACTGGTGCCGGAGATACAGTCATCGCTATGCTTACCCTCGGCATTACTGCAGGGTTGGATCTTGGAACCTCCGCCTATCTCTCTAATCTGGCGGCAGGCTTAGTGGTTGGCGAGATAGGCACATCTACGGTCAGGTTAGATGATCTCAAGGAGTTAGTTGCTTCTCATCTTGACACCAGTAAGCAGCAGGGAGGAGGTAAGCAGAAAGAGTTGACGAGAAACAAGTGACCGGTAACTAGTCATGAGCATTCCGAAAGAATCACCAAAGGTAAAGTTGGTCAGCAGTCTCTTTTCAACAGAAGATGACCTGATAAGAAATGTCATAGAACAGATGAAAGGCCATCTCGGGTCTGTTGATTGGGTGAGCGAGAAATTGGTGTTTGACAGGACAGAATACTATGCAAAAGAGATGGGGTGGCCTCTATTTAGGCGATTTATATCTTTTTCGAAACTGATCTCTCCAGACTCGCTTGTAGATGTAAAACTATTAACCAATGCCATTGAAAATGGACATTTAGTAAGAAAAAAGAGAAGGATTGACATTGATCCGGGCTATATATCTTTAGAACGGCTAGTGCTTGCTACTGGCAAAAACTACACCCACAGGATCTACTTAGACAAGGGGATATATGCAGACCTCACCCTGGTTTTTCATGCTGGCACCTTTATGCCTCTTATATGGACATACCCTGATTATGCAGATGAGAAGGTTATCCGGTATTTCAATATGGTGAGGGCTGGATATTTGCACTATTTAAGAGAAGAGGAAAAAGATAACCATGCTTAGGAGTATGACTGCGTATGGCAGGGCAGAGTCCGTGAAAGGAAACATCGCGTTTGTCGCAGAAATGAAGTCCGTAAACGGTCGATATCGAGAAATTATTCTGAGACTCCCACAGGTTCTTCAACCACTGGAAGACAGGATCAAGCCCATGATCTCTTCCACCTTAAAAAGAGGCAGGATAGAGATATCCATTCAGATGAAAGACAATAGCGGTAATAGTTTAGAGCTCGAGCTTAACAAGCCGTTGGTTAAGGCCTACATTACTGTTTTCAACGAGCTCAACAGGGAACTCGGTTGTGATCAACCTATAGATCTCTCTGTTTTCTCTCAACTGAAAGACACTATTATTATGAAACAAGAGAATGTGGATATTGAAAAAACGTGGCCTGATTTAAGAGAGGTTATAGATAAGGCCTTGCTCTCGTTAGATGCCATGAGGCTAAATGAAGGAAAGGTCATAGAGAAGGATTTCCTAAAGAGACTAAAGAACATTAAACGTTATATCAAGGAGATAAGCAATCAAAGTAAAGTAACAATTGAAGGTTATAGAGATAAATTAATAGAGAAGATTCAGAAATTAGTGAAGAATCTTGAAATAACGGAAGATCGATTGGTTCAAGAAGTAGCGTTTATGGCAGAACGGTCTGATATTACTGAAGAACTGGTTCGGACACAAAGCCACCTGGAGCAGTTTAGAAATTACATGAATCACGATGATGTTGTAGGAAGGAGACTGGAGTTTCTCCTGCAAGAGGTAAATCGAGAGGTGAATACTATTGGATCTAAGGCTGGAGACTCCTTTATTTCGCAGCGGACAGTTGAGATTAAGGCTGAGTTGGAAAAGTTGAGGGAACAGATTCAAAACGTAGAGTAGGCACTTCAGCTCACTTAAATATGGGAGAGAAGCGTTATGGACCCAAGTTTACTCAATATCGGCTTTGGGAACTTCCTTGTATCAAACAGAGTTGTAGCCATTATATCGCCATCCTCGGCACCTGTTAGACGGCTTCGGGAAGAGGCCAAAGATGACAAGAGGCTTGTTGATGCGACGCAGGGGAGAAGAACAAGATCAGTGATAATAACTGATAGTAATCACGTAATTCTGTCTGCAGTACAATCTGAAACAATAGCCCAGAGATTTTCTCCAAACGGGACATTACGGAGGGAGGACTTAATATAGCATAGGCTCATGAGATTACTGTTATGAAGGTGCTATTGCCTAAAAAAGGAAAACTTTTTGTAATCACCGCGCCCTCGGGAACCGGAAAGACAGCAATAATAGATATCATAAGGAAAAAGGTAGAGGGAATTGGCTATTCAGTTTCTCATACCACGCGACCGCCCCGCAGAGGGGAAGTTAACGGAGTGCATTATTGCTTTGTTGCCAGGGAAGATTTTGAAAAGATGATCGAGGCTAATGAATTTGTTGAGTGGGCTATTGTCTATGATCACCTCTATGGGACCCCTGTGTCAAGCGTAGAGAGCACATTATCATCTGGCAGAGACCTCCTGTTGGATCTTGATATCCAGGGAGCTCAAGAAATAAAAAAACAGTTTCCAGAAGCAACATTGATTTTCATTCTCCCGCCTTCATTAGAGATTCTTCATGAGAGACTAAAGAGGAGGTCAGCACAAGACGACACAAATATAGCCTTACGGATGGAAAAGGCTGTAGAGGAGATAGTAAAATGTAGAGATTACGATTTCCTCATTATCAACGATGATCTCAATCAAGCGGCAAGAGAAGTAGAGGCAATTATTATTGCCCAAAGGGCCCGGACTGAGAGACGTTTTCCGCTTGTTCAAGAGATTTTTCACATGGGGTAACTTATCCTTGTATTGACCAATGCCCCAGGTTATATCTGGCATAAACACCGTAAGGGAAAACCTTAAAGAAGATAAGGGTATAGTCGAGCTGTTTATTGCCAAAGGAAGAAAAATCGAACGGCTGAAGGAAATACTCGATCTGGCCCGAGAGAAGAGCGTATCAATCAAATTCAAAGATAAGATCTATTTGGATAAACTCGCATCCGGCTCCCCACACCAAGGCATAATCGGCATTTTAGGCACGTACCGTTATTTCCATCTAGAGGATCTGATTAAGATCTCCCGTGAAAGAAAGGATGGGGGGCTTCTCTTGGTTGCTGATCACATTACTGACACCGGCAATCTTGGCTCTCTCATAAGAACCGCTGTATTTTTTGGGGTTCATGGTCTTATTTTACCAAGGGACAGGTCTGCCTCCATAACGGATGCGGTTCACAAAACGTCGGCAGGAGGATCGGCCTATCTCCCTGTAGCCAGGGTAGTCAATATAGCCAGAACTCTGAAGGAGTTAGGGGATGAAGGTTTCTGGATAGTTGGTGCTGCAGGAGAAAGCACAACACATATCTATGAGTTTGACTGGAGGAGAGATCTCGTTTTGGTGTTGGGGAGCGAGGATAAAGGGTTAAGTAGGATAGTCAGGGATAAGTGCCATCATTTGGTGTGCATACCGAGATTTAGCCACCTCGATTCACTTAATGTCTCTGTCGCAGCGGGAATTATCCTCTCCGAAATTGTGAGACAAAGAGGGGCTATTCTATCAGAGGGAAGCCTTTGAGAGCGCCGCATCTAATGAGAGCACGTACTACTTCACACACAGGTAATCCAACCACATTGGTGTAAGAGCCATTGATCCGCTCTATCATAAAAGAGCCAATCCCCTGTATTGCATAAGCACCAGCCTTACCAAAGGGTTCACCTGTTTTTATGTACCCCTCGATTTCAAACTCACTTAGTTCCTTTACCTTTACTTTTGTCATAATTGCCTCGAGATGTACTTTCTTGCCTCCCGGATCAATAACGCAAAATCCAGTAATCACCCTGTGAGTTCTTCCGCTCAAATAAAGAAGCATCGTGTGACACTCATGAGCATCTTTTGGCTTACCAAAGACCTGCTTGTCGAGTGCTACGAGTGTATCGGCACCAAGTATCCATCGGTTTTTGTAGGTGCTCTGCACTGATTCAGCCTTACGTGTTGCCATCTGGCAGGCGAGGTCTGCTACCCTCATCTCCGTACAAACGGTTTCATCAGCCATACTTCCAACTGGCTCAAAAGGGATGCCAATCTGGGTCAAGATCGCTTTTCGTCTCGGTGAGATGGAGGCAAGGACAAGCGGATTGTTTTTGCTAATATAGTGGTGGTTCATCATGTAGGCAAAGGGAGGTTAAATAATTGGGAGGCATTGTTGCTTGTCTCTTGAGCTACTTCCTCAAAAGGGATACCTCTTAATTCTGCTACTTTTTGTGCAGCATAGATAACGAAGCTTGGTTCATTTCTCTGGCCCCTGTGGGGTACAGGTGTAAGAAAAGGTGCATCTGTCTCTAAGAGCATTTTACTTGAGGGAATTCTGGCAGCAACATCCTGCATCTGTCTTGCGTTTTTCACGGTAATGGTACCTGGTATAGAAATATAGTAACCCATGCCTATAAATGTTTTTGCCAAGTTATAATCTCCAGAAAAACAGTGAATAACCCCCTTAAATCCATTCCTTTTGAATGAGGATAGTGTCTCAAGTACCTCCTCGTGGGCTTCTCGGTCATGAATCACTACAGGCAGATCAACCGAAAGCGCAATGTCAAGTTGCTTGTGGAATAGCTCCCTTTGCTTTTTTCTTGATGAGAGATTGCGGTAGAAATCAAGGCCTATTTCACCGATAGCAACAACTTTTTCCCGCCTTGCTAATAAGGCTATGTGCTTGAGATCATGGTAATCAGCCCTATCAGCGTTATGGGGGTGAATTCCTGCACTTGCAAAAACAGACGGATACCTTTCGGTTAAGGCAACTGCCTTCATTGAGCTCTTTGTGTCTATACCTATGGTGATGATCTGCCTCACCCCAGCTGATAAGGCCCGTTCAATCACCTGATCCCTATCCGAATCAAATTTTTTCATATCCAAGTGGGTATGTGAATCAATCAGAATCACAATCTCAGGAGCCTCACTGATCTCTTTTTTGCAGTGCCCACCTTTTTCTATGCGATCAGGCCTGTTTTTTCAAACGAAAAATAAGACTAAATAATTTGTAAAAAACTTACGATATATGCTAAAAGAGGATGTAAGTATTATCTGGCCTAGAGGGTGAGTACCATGGCACTTCCTGAGAAAGACAGCACAAACAAAAAGATTAATAATATACAGGTCCTGCAAAAAGAGCTTGAATTCAGTAAGCGCCTTAATTTTATCACGAACAAGATTCATTCTTCCAGGGACATTGATGACATATTGATCAATTTGCGGGAGAGCATTCTGGGTATCTTTTCTGCAGACCGCCTCACTATCTATGTAGTGGATGGCACAAGTAAAGAGATCGTATCAAGATTCAAGACAGGCACGGAGATAAACGAGATAAGGGTGCCAATCACCAATACAAGTATAGCAGGGTACTGTGCCACCTCCGGAAGAATGGCAAACATTGTAAACGCCTATGATGACAACGAATTAGAAAGGATAAATTCTGACTTAACATTTGACCGTAGTTGGGATGAAAAAACGGGGTATACAACAAAACAGGTCTTGGTTGCACCTGTTAAATACAAGAAGTATCTCTTAGGGGTGATCCAGTTAGTCAACAAGGTCAACGGCAAATACTTTTCACTGGAAGACCAGAAAAATGTGACAGAGATAGCTCAGGTTTTAGGAGTTGCCTTCTACAATCATCGAAAACTACTGCAACGTGGCAGAGCGACAAAGTTCGATTATCTTATCAGAAATAATATCATTACCCGTAAGAATCTGGAAGATACAATGGCCCTTGCAAGGACCAAAAAGGACAGTGCTGAAAGTGTTCTCATGAATAGCTTTAATGTCACCAAGGACGACATAGGGAAGTCTTTAGGCGCCTTCTATAACACCGGCTTTATAGCGTTCGATGAAAAAATGGTCATCCCGGGGCAACTTCTCAAAGGTCTGAGGGCAAAGTATTTAAAGGATAACCTTTTTGTGCCTGTGAGACAATCTGGCTCAAAGATCGTGATAGCAATGGAAAACCCAGAGTATTTGCCTGGACAGGACGCGGTAAAACGGCTTCTCCCTGGCAAAGACTTCGAGTTTTGCGTAGCGCTAAGAGAAGATATCATTACGATGATTGACCACTTTTTTGATATCAAGAAGGAGAGCCTTTCAGGCGACTCAGGGAGTATCGAGGACATCTTAGGTCAGTTGGAGACCGCCGGGGATGAGGAAGCAGAGTATGATCAGGAGCTCGGGGGAGTTACTGAAGAAGATGGTGCTATTGTCAGACTTGTGAGTAAGACGATCATCGACGCCTATAACAGAGGGGCCTCCGATATCCATATAGAGCCGAGGATGGGTAAGGCAGATTCGGTTATCAGGTTCAGGATTGATGGAGCGTGCCATGTATACCAGACTATTCCTTACACCTATAAGAGTGCAGTTTGTTCTCGGATAAAGATCATGTCTGATCTCGATATAGCGGAAAGACGGCTGCCGCAGGACGGAAAGATAAAATTTAAGAAATATGGCCCTCTGGATATTGAATTGAGGGTGGCCTCAATACCTACTGCAGGAAGAAATGAGGATATTGTCATGAGGCTGCTTCCCACCGGTGAACCGGTAGCGCTGGATCAGATGGGAATGAGCGAGAAAACGTACAATGCCTTTATCGACGTTATAACCAGGCCTTACGGAGTTGTCCTTTGTGTTGGTCCAACCGGTAGCGGGAAAACCACCACACTCCATTCCGCCCTGCGGTATATCAATAAAACGGAGACGAAGATATGGACTGCTGAGGACCCGGTGGAAATCACACAGGAAGGCTTACGACAGGTTCAGGTTCATCCAAAGATAGGACTCAATTTTGCAGCGGCAATGAGGTCATTCCTGAGGGCCGATCCGGATGTCATCATGGTCGGGGAGATGAGGGATCACGAAACCCTGTCTACCGGAATCGAAGCCTCTCTCACCGGGCATCTGGTTTTCTCTACCCTTCACACTAACAGTGCACCTGAAACAATCACCCGCATGCTGGATATGGGAATGGATCCCTTTAATTTTGCCGATGCCATTTTAGGAATCCTTGCCCAGAGGCTGGTGAGAACCCTGTGTAAGGATTGCAAAGAGGAGTACCACCCGTCACGAGAGGAGTTTGACGCACTGGTTAGGGCATATAATGGTGATTTTGATGCCCTGAATATTTCCTACACTGATGATTTGGTCTTTTCCAGGGCCAAAGGTTGTTCAAATTGCCAAAATATCGGCTATAAGGGAAGAATGGGAATCCATGAACTGCTGGTTGGCACTCCCGAGATGAAGACCTTGATTCAAACCAAGGCCCCCATGGTGGAAATGAGGAACCAGGCCATAGCCGATGGCATGACAACCTTGATGCAAGACGGGATCAGAAAGGTATTTCTTGGCCTAACCGATATGAAGCAGGTGAGAAGGGTGTGTATGTAGCATTTTCGTTCACGGGAAGTTTCCCGGATGCATCAAACCAGCTGTTTCCTCGATGCCCATCATGATGTTCATATTCTGCAAGGCGTTACCTGCCTGACCTTTAACCAAATTATCAATGACGCTAATAACGATCAGTTTCTCGGTTCTTGGATCGATATTCAGCGAGATATTGCAGAAGTTGCTGCCCCTCACATCGGTGGTGCTTATTGTCTCTCCATGGCTATACAACCGGATAAATGGCTCCTTGCCATACATGCTCATATAGGCATCTCTCAGCCTCTCCAAACCTACCTGCGGGAGAAGATTCGTGTAAATAGTAGATATGATGCCCCTGGTTAAAGGAACCACGTGAGGTGTGAAGGTAATTTTGGTGTCTTTACCTGTTAGCAAGGCAAATTCCCTTTCAATTTCATAGACGTGTTGATGACCCGTTACCTTATATGCATTCGCAGCCTCATGTCGGGCCGGGAAGTGAAAACTTGGTTTTGGCGTTTTTCCAGCCCCAGACACACCACTTTTTGCATCAATGATGATATCATCACTATCGATGAGGCGTAACTTGAGAACAGGTGCAAGCCCAAGGATGCAGCTTGCCGCAAAACACCCTGGGTTTCCAACCAGGTTTGAGTTGGCTATTTCTTTTCTATGCAACTCAGGCAGGCCATACGTAGAAGAGGGAAGAATATCCGGATCAGCGTGGTCCTCTGGTTTCCCTATTCGGGCAGCGTAGGATGCATAACTCTCCTTGTCGCTAAACCGGAAGTCCCCGCTGTAGTCAATCACCTTAGTACCCTGATTGAGCCACCTTCGGGCCTCTCTTTGACCGACCCCATCGGGGGTGGCAAAAAAAACGAGATCAAACACACCCGCACAATCAGGGTCGGCAGGATCAAGGACCGGCAGATCACAGAACCCTTTTAGGTGAGGATAAATCTCACTGATGGGCTTGTTGATATCATGCTTTGCCATGAGCGCACCAATGGAAACCGAGGGATGGTTTATGAGGAGCTCAATCAAACCAACGCCACCATAGCCTGTTGCTCCAATGACTCCAACTCGTATGTCTTTCTTAACCATTTTCTAAACGCTAAACCTAAACTTGATTATTTCCCCATCCTGAATGACATAATCTTTTCCTTCCAGTCTGAGCTGGCCTTCCTTTTTTGCCTCAGAAAAATTTCCGTATTTGACCAGCTGATCGTACGGAAGGACCTCAGCCCTAATGAACCCTTTTCTCATATCTGAATGGATAAGATCTGCTGCCTCGAGTGCTGAGGTACCATTGGCAACTGTCCATGATCTTACCTCATTTTCCACGATAGTGAAAAAGGAAATAAGATTTGACACGGCAAGAGAGCGCTTAATAACCCTGTCCAGGAGAGATCTTTCAATATGAAAGGCAGATAAAAATTCCTCTGCTTCCTCTGGTGCCATCTCTGCTATTTCCATTTCCAGTTTTCCCCGAACCACCATAACTTCGATATTATCTGGGATGTGCGGCATGTTTGGCAGATCTTCATCCTCATCTGAGTTATTTGAAATCAGGAGCAGCGGTTTGGCAGACAAAAAGGTAAAACCCTTCAGAACAGGGGAGGTAGCGATTTCGGGATCATCTCTGAGCGGTTTTTCTTCGGTGAGGAGGTGTCTGCATCTTTCCAGAAGAGGGGGTTCTTTTCTGTCTACCTCTTTTCCTTTTTTTGCATCTGCGGTTATCCGTTCGATCCTCTTTTCAGACACTATGAGGTCACTCAACAGCATCTCTGACTGGAGCTTGAAGAAATCCTCTTCAGGCGTGGGAGCAGGGCCCCCAAACAGCTGAAAATTTCTCACCACCTGTATGAGCCCGTCACAGGTTCTGCCCGCACTAAGGAATAGGTCTCCCTTTTCTCTTGAAGGGGAATCGAGATCTCCAGTCCCTGCCGGGAGCAGATAACCTATTTGGGAATAGATGGTCTTTTCAGGTTTAAATGTCTTTGAAAGATAGTCTACCCTCTGATCAGGCACGTTAACGGTTACTAAAGCCTGATCTGCCCTCTTAGTCCTCTCAGTGGCTTTTACTGCCCGGGTGCCGGTCATGGCCCTAAAGATGGTTCGTTTCCCCGATTGAGGCAGTCCGACGATACCTAATTTCATTTTAAGTGCCCAAAGTTAGGTCTTATTTGCGATATGCCATACACGCTCTCGACATCGCACATCATAAATCCCACATCGTAATTCACAACCCACAATCCCTAAGTCCCTCAATTCTCTCTACGTATTGTAACGCGTTCACTATGTTGCCTTTTATCTTTTTATTTGTTTGATAGAGATTTGAAAGCACGGACCTGATCTGTGCCCTTTTCGACGATGGTGATGTAGGGCAACCACTTTCTATTGTGGGAAACCCCATTTCCTCAGCATACTTCTTGATGGTAGTTCTGTTTAATAAATATAAGGGTCTGATGATGGTAAGTTTTCCATTAAACAATTCTTGACAGGGGTGGAGTGTACTCATTGATCCTGCAAAAAGGAGGTTTAGAAAGAATGTCTCTATGAAATCGTCTTTTTGATGTCCAAATGCTATTTTGTTGCACTCAAGTTCTCCTGCCTTTTCAAAGATAGCTTTTCTTCTGAGACGGGAACACAAGAAGCATGGGTTTTCTCTGTTTTCTTTGCTATGGGCGAAGGGCCCAAATCCACTTTTCATTATACAGAAATTGAAACCATTTGCAGTGAAAAAGTGCTCCATTTCTTCTTCGGTATTGTTCGTGAAGCCGAGTTCTACATACATGGCTGTAAGATCATAGGTAATTGGTATGCGTTTTAAGCGATCTCTGAGCAGCCATAACAAGGACATGCTATCCTGACCGCCTGAAACTGCAACCAAGATTCTATCTCCGTCCTCTATCATGCGGCACTGGTAGATAGCCTTGCCCATGAGTCGCTTCATCTCTTTAGCAACATAACTCAATTATGACTCCCTCCTTGCTCCAAATATCTTTGTTCCTATTCTAACCAGATTAGCCCCCTCCTCAATAGCAATCTGGTAGGAATTCGTCATACCCATGGAAAGATGCTTCATCTCTACATTTGGTAAGTGAAGATCCTTAATCTGGTTGAAGAGGTTTCTGGTTTTAATAAAATAAGGACGCGATTCCTCTGGATTTCCAAATCTCGGTCCCATAGTCATCAAGCCCATGATCTTTATGTGTTTGAGAGGAGAAATTTCCTTTATGAGCTCTGGCAGATCCTTGGGAAGTACTCCATATTTCTGCTCTTCCTCTCCGCTGTTTACCTCGATCAAAACGGGCATGATTTGATTTCGCCTTGCACAACACCTCTCTATCTCTTGGGCCAATCTGAGTGAATCAACGGATTCGATCATATCGAATATATCAATTACCTTCTTGGCCTTCTTTGTCTGGAGATGCCCAATAAAGTGCCATTCAGCTTTTTCCTTTACCTCACTCAGCACCTTCTGGGCATCCTGAAGATAGTTTTCCCCTATGATGGTAATACCTGCCCTTATTGCCTCAGATATTTCATCAGCAGTTCTTTCTTTGGCAGCTGCAAGTAGTGCGACACCTTCTGGGACCTCACTTAAGAGACGTTTAACATTTTCCTTTATCATTGCAAGACCCTCTCTTTCAAGGATTTGGTATATTAGGGCTATCTTTTACTAATAGGGCACCAACAGGGCATATTTCTGCACAGGCATAGCATTCCTTGCACACATCTACGGCTTTATCCTTCTCGCCGAAGAAACTGATCACGGTATCAAATCCCCTCTTTGCAAAGCTCAACATAGGTTGGCCATTCCTTTTCCGGCATACAAACACACATTTGCCGCACAAAACACACCTGGTGGGAATATACTCGAGGAAAGGGTGTTCGTGCTCTACCTCTATGTCCCGCTCAAGGGGTTCAAGCCGCTTGAGTTTCAGGCCGAAATGCAGAAATTTTGCAATTCGCTGTAATTCGCATTTTTTGTTAGCAGGGCAGTTTCGGCAATCCACATGATGGGTAGACAGAAGCAGTTCAAAGGCGGTCTTCTGTAATCTTCTGACGTGTTCCGTATTGGTCCTGACCACCATCCCTTGTTGGACCCTTACCCTGCAAGAAGTCCTAGGTTGATCATACCCTTCAATTTCAACAAAACAGAGTCTACATGACCCAGGTGGATCCTCTATCCCACTCAAGTAGCAGAGATTAGGGATATAGATCCCGTTGTCCAAGCACGCCTGGAGAAGGGTTGATCCCTCTTGAGTTTCAATTTCTTTATTATCGACTATCAAGGTGACCACTGGCTACCCTTCCTCTGGACGCTCAATTTTAGGTGCTAGTTCAGGTGGAGAGACCTTTCTTACAGCATCATACTCTGATGGACAGGCCGTCATACATTCGCCACACTTGACGCACAATGTTTGGTCAATAGCCTTTTTTCTATCTCTGGTAGTAAAGATTGATTCTGTTGGGCAGCTGCCAACGCAGGCATCGCAGCCCCTGGCACATTTATCTAAATCAATATAGTATGCTGTCAAGGCCCTACACATCATAGCGGGGCATCGTTTTTCCTGTATATGTGCCTCGTATTCATCCCTGAAATACTCAATGGTTGTTAAAACTGGATTGGGGGCAGTTTTTCCAAGACCACACAAGGAGCCCTCCTTTATATCTATACTGAGACCTTCTAAGAGTTCGATATCGCCATCCCGGCCTTCTCCTTTAGTTATCCTCTCTAGGGTATCGAGAAGGTGCTTGGTGCCTATCCTACAGAATGTACATTTGCCGCATGATTCATGTTGGGTAAAGTCAAGAAAATAGCGAGCTACATCTATCATACAAGTATTCTCATCCATAACCACCATGCCGCCGGAACCCATCATTGCTCCTGCTTCCGTTAAAGAATCAAAGTCAATGGGGGTATCAAGAAATTGCTCGGGCAGGCACCCTCCAGAAGGGCCACCAATTTGAACTGCCTTGAATTTCTTTTGATTTGGAACACCTCCACAGATGTCAAAGACGAGAGACCTGAGAGTAACGCCCATGGGAATTTCTACTAAGCCGGCATGTACTGTGTCTCCCACAACAGAGAATATCGCTGTGCCTGGGCTCTTCTTTGTGCCTATTTCTTTCAACCATTTCCCTCCCTTCTCTACGATAGGTGGAACAGACGCTAAGGTCTTAACATTGTTTATCACCGTAGGTTTCCCCCACAAGCCTGTCTGGGCAGGGTAGGGTGGTCTTGGTTGTGGCATCCCCCTTTGGCCTTGAATTGACTGTATTAACGCTGTCTCTTCTCCGCATACAAAGGCCCCTGAACCCTGGAATACTCGTATATCCAAATCAAAGTCCGTTCCCAGTATCCCTTTTCCTAAAAGCCTCAATTCTCTTGCCTGTTCAATAGCCTTCTGAACAATTTTCACAGCGAGGGGATATTCTGCCCTGACATAGACGATCGCACGTTTGGCACCAACCGCATAGGCGCAAATGGCTACACCTTCAATTACCTGATGCGGGTTGCTCTCAAGTATAGCTCTATCCATATAGGCGCCTGGGTCCCCTTCGTCCGCATTACAGATAACAACCTTGCCTTTTTCCTCGGCATCTTGTACGAATTGCCACTTTTTGCCAGTTAGGAAACCTGCACCACCTCTGCCTCTGAGGCCCGATTCGAGGACTTCAAAAATTACCTGTTCAGGGTCCACGGCGAGTGCTTTGGCAAGAGCTGAGTATCCTCCCTGTGCAATGTACTGATAGATGTCCTCAGGGTCAATTAAACCGCACTTGGCCATTACCACTCTTTTTTCCTGACTAAATCGTGGGAATTCCATGACCGTCGGTATGAGCTCATTTTCTTCCATAGCTCCCAATACGTGCTCAAAAACTGGATCATCGTCTCGTAGAAAGGCCTTAACCAACAAATTCGCTTTTCCTGGTGTTACATTATGGTAAAGGATGGGGGGGAATCCTGGTTTATCAATAATAACCAGGGGTTCGGCATAGCAGTGACCAAAACAGCCAACAGAAATCATATGGGCATTAATCTTTTGCTCTGCTAGGGCCTCTTCAAATGCTCTCTTTACCTCTATCGCACCTGATGCAAGGCCGCAGGTAGCCATGCCTATAAAAATATTCTGATTACTATCCCCTTTTATCTTTTCAAAGCGTTTCTCTGCTTCCGTCTTTATGGATGCAAACGCCTCGAGTAGTTTTTCTTTACTCTTGTGATTCACTGTCCTGTTTTTCTCTTTCTTTTCGTTCTTTTTCTATCTCGAACCCCAAGATCACTCCCTCTACCTTGCTTGGGGCCATATGTCCATAAACAGTGTCATCGACTATCGCCACCGGTGCCAGTGCGCAACACCCTACACAGGCTACCCTATCAATGCTGAATTCCCTATCTGGCGTGGTTTGACCTGCTTGAATCTCAAGCTTACGTTCAAAATTCTCCAAAATTATGTCACCACCCCTCACGTGGCAGGCCGTTCCGAGGCAGACCTTAATCTGGTGCTTACCGGGTGGATTGAACCTGAACTGATTGTAAAAGGTAGCTACGCCATAGACATCACAGCTGGACAACCCGAGGCGTTTGGCAACCATCTCGAGAGCGGGGGGAGCGAGATACCTATATTTTTCCTGTATCTCTTGCAAGATAGGCATAAGATTCTCTCTTTTTTCTTCAAAGGTTCTGAGCATCGAGGCTATGTCATCAAACATTACCTTTTCTTCAGTCTCTGCAGAAAGGTTCATCCTGGTCCCTTGGTCTTCTCAAATTAACCTTTGAATTTATTTGAAAAACCTTCTAGAGGCAAGCACAAAAAGAAGCAAGGGTGCAAGGGTGTTAGAGTTCCCCCCTACCTGTCTTCTAGCCAAGCTAGGATGTTTTCAAAATCGTCTGCCAATTTTCTCATGGCCTTTCCTCTGTGACTTACCCTGTTTTTCTCTTCAGGCGAAAGCTGTGCAAAAGCCTTGTGAAGAGGAGGATAATAAAAAAGAGGATCATATCCGAATCCGTGTGTCCCTTCAGGCTTGCGTAGGATTCTCCCTGAACATCTTCCAGTATAGGTCAGAACCTGGCCACCTGGCTTGGCTATGGCGATAGAGCAAACAAATGTGGCATCTCTCTTTTCCTTTCCATTCATATTCTCAAGAAGTTTAAGATTGTTTTGATAATCATCGGTCGAGTTTCCCGCATAGCGTGCTGAAAATACACCCGGTGCCCCATCCAGGGCTTCCACCACGAGCCCCGAGTCATCTGCCAGGGCGGGAACATCCAGCATTTTCGATGCGAATCGGGCCTTATTTCCTGCAATTTCATCAAAGGTGCTTCCCTTTTCTTCAAATCTGGGAATCTTCTGAAAATCAGAGAGCCCCTTGATCTCTATGGGAAACTCCCTCAGTAGAAGGGTGTATTCCCTCATTTTACCTTGATTATGGGTTGCCACAACCAAAACTATTTTCGACATAGATATTCACCTCCACGGGGAACGAATGAAACAGGATTTAAAAAATATCTTACTTGATTATTTATTGAAAGGTTTTTATATAATGGCTAGACATTTTTAAGTCTTGTTTTAGCGTTCTAAAGGGTTGACTTATGCCTGAAGGAAGAACACTTATTATTGGAGATATTCATGGCTGTCTCGATATGCTCAAGAGGCTCATTGACAAGATAGAATGGAATCCCATCGAGGATCGACTCATTTTTATTGGCGACTACATTGATCGGGGGGAAGACGGTAAAGGTGTTATAGACTATATTTTACAACTCAAAAAGGATTCTCCCTTTATACAGTGTCTTATTGGTAACCATGAACAGATGTTTCTTGATTACTTATCAGGTGCTGATTACAACAGCTTCATACTGAATGGAGGTCTCTCGACCCTAAGAGGTTACAAGGAAGTTAGGCGAGGGATAAAGGATCCGCTTATTCCCCCTTCCCATCAGGATTTTTTCTCTTCACTTTTATCAATGGTAGAACTTGAGGAGTACTACGTGGTGCACGCTGGTTTCCGCCCCAAAGTAAGGATCCAAGATCAGGATCTTTTTGATATGATTTGGATTAGAGACGAGTTTATCTACTCTGACTACGATTTCGGCAAGCTGGTTATCTTTGGCCACACTCCCTTGTATAGTCCTTTGATCCTGAAAAATAAGATAGGCATAGATACGGGGGCTGTTTACGGTAACTGTTTGACCTGCCTTGAGCTTCCAGAAAAAAAATTCTATTCAGTTACACTCAAGTAAAACGGGACTGCACATACTATCTTTCAAGTGAATCGTCCGTGGATTTCGTTTTCTCAGGCTTTCCACTAAAACCGCTTTGGACTACACAAAGTAAAGAATCCATG
>JAUVXZ010000172.1 GCA_030603345.1 Pseudomonadota bacterium | reverse complement strand
CAGTAATGCTAAAGTCAAAAAACTGATAGGGACGAATTAAAGGTACATCGAATTGCCTAAAGTCGTTACCCCAAAAAAAGCGAACGATATTCTGTAGAAACAGCATGAGGCCGACGGAAAGAAGGATCGGCGGAAGTATGCCCCCTTTACGAACACGGCGGAAAACGGTCTGATCGATACCCATAGTGATCAGGCCCGTCAAAGTCATTGAGATGAAGGCCACCATCACGAATGGTATGGGGAGTAGGCCCGCCAGTAGAAGCGTCAGATAGGCTCCCACCGTCATTAGCTCACCCACGGCAAAGTTCGGATATCTCAGTACTCCGTATATCAGCGTAACCCCGCCGGCAGGCAGGCAAAGAATGCTTGCGGTCACAATCCCCGAAATAAAATACTGTGCTATGCTATGAATAGTAAGGAGTCCTCTTCCGAAAAAGCTAATGCCCCCGCTAAGGGGCAAACCTCTACCGGGGACCTTTTTCCATCTATGTGTTAGAACTTCACGTTTTTAATTGAGTCAATTGGTACGATTTTCCCACCCTTAATTTCAGAGACACGGAAGTTGGCTACTGTTATGTTCCCATTCTCATCGAAATTCACAGGGCCAGATGCACCCTCGTAGTTGATTTTTTCTCCTCGTCGTAATGCCTTAGCGCCCTCAACGAAGGAGAAAACGGTTACACCCGGAGGACCCGCCACTTCCCTCAGCATGCGGTTGATCGCCTCACCTGATGGGTCACCTGCCGCTTCAATTGCAAGGGCGATCAGCTGAATCATATCGTAGGCCTGACTTGCAAATGAATAGTATCGGTCCTCACCCATCAGCTCGACTAAGTGTTTGTAGGCAGGTGATTTTTCGGCGACCCCTTCCTCCACAAGGAGGATGCCTTCTCCTGAAGGACCCGAATGCTTTAGCACGCTTTCCGATATTGCAAAGCCGGGTACAATAAAACGCCCCTTCAGTCCGCTCTGATAGGCAGTCCGCAGGATGCTCGTCAAATCTGGTCCGTAACCCGAAATATGAATGAAGTCAGGATCTCCTTTAAAGGCACTGATTATTTCTGTTCGGTAAGTGCTCTGGCCCGGGTTATAGATGATAGTTTGCAGAATCCTCCCACCCCGTGCTTCGAAGCGCTTCTGGAATGCCGCAACAGTGGTCTCCGTGAAAGGGACGTTCAGACCTAGAACACTTGCCTTCTTCCAACCCCGCAGATTGGCATATTCACCGTACGCCCGTCCGTAAAGCAGGTCATCAGGTTCAGTCCGGTAGACAAAACCTTTTTTTTGGATTTCTGTGATCCGGCTTGCGCCTGACGTGCTCATCAGCACTACCTTGCTCCCCTGAGCCACCGGTCCGACGGCAAGAGTCGAGGCACTAGCCCAGGTACCAATAATCGCGGAGACCTTGTTCAAATTGATCAGCTTCTTAGCGGCTCGGACAGCCGCTTCCGGATCGGTCTGTGTATCCTCGTTAAAAAGCTTGATGCGCTTTCCCAGTGGTCCTCTAGCCTCATTGATCTCTTTAACAAGAGCGATCACTGCCTTCTGCTCATTTGCCCCGAACGGGCCGCCTGCTCCAGTGAGCGGCATCAAGGTGCCAATCCTAATCTCATCCGCATGGGTTACAGCCCCGAAAGGATGGGCAGATACATTAATCATCATCCCGAGCAGAATAGCAAGCGAAACCCTCAAAAACTGACGCCAACTAGTGGACCGATGCAAAATCTCGAAATGCTTCATGTTCATAGCTCCTTTTTTTGATGGTTAATATTTAAGAGTAGGCTCCCTGTTTTCTTCTTATCTTTTCATCTTTATCACCCCCCCTGTCAAGTTGCCTTTGATTGAGTCAACGGCCAATATTTACTGGAAAATCCGTGATACAGATAGCACTATCTTCTGTTATGAGCATAACGTCAGACTGGCGAAACCCCCCAAGATCAGGAATGTAAATTCCAGGCTCCACCGAATTGACCATGTTTGGCTTGAGATGATTGGGATTATACACTCTGAGTTCGCCTTGCTCCTCTCGCCCTGCTGCCCCTATCATGATACCGTGGGAGTGGCCTGTGCCGTGTCGGATGTAATCACCGTAGCCGTACCTATTCAAAATCTCTCGAGTAAGGTTATCGATGTCGCTCATCCTGGCACCTGGACGGATTGCGGTCTTGCCTTGTTCGAATGCCTGGTTGACCGCATTAAGGGCCTTTTCTTGGGCAGCAGTGGGTTCACCAAATACGAAAGTTCTTTCCAGCTCCATCCAGTAGCCCCAGATAACAGGGAAGACATTGAGGGCGATCAGATCGCCCCTTTTGATCCGTCGGCCCGTTGGATGGAGGTGTGGCGTTAGCGTGTGATCGCCAACCTGACAATAGGCATAGCTGCTGGTAGCCCCTTCAGGGCATAATGCAGCCAGCGCTCTGTCTATTTCCGCAACCGCATGAGTAACGACTGAGAGCTCCGAGGCGTTTTCGTTAAGGGCTTCTATAAACGCACTTGCACCGATTTTTGCTAAGTCAGCACCAATCCTGAGTAATCGGAGCTCCTCGTCTGACTTGATGATGCGCATGTCGGCAAGCAAATCACCAATTTCCAAAAACTCCGCTTCGGGAAAAGCTGCCTCAAGTCCGTCGAAGATACTAAGGGGAAGCAGCCCATGTTCGATACCGATACGCCTGCAAAGCGTCGTGCTATCCTTTAAAAAGCCAGCGACAAGGCCAATGATGGTCTGCCAGACGTTCTCGTCATCGCTGTAAACCCGAACATCTTTTATCCATGAATACGCCTCCATATTCTCCTTTTCAAGCATCGCCCCGATAATGGTCGCTTGGCCATCTTGCCGGATAAGGGTCCACATTGGTCGTCCCCAATCCGAAAGGAGTGGAACACCACTAACGTAATAGACGTTATCGGCCGTATGAAGCAATGCAACGTCAATGTCCCTGGCGTCTAATCCTTCTTGAAATAGACTGACCCTTCGTTGCATTTCCGATTCAGTAAAAATGGCTATCTTTAGTCTCCTTCACAAATATGAGCTTTTAAACTACATTTAAAATGGTTTAACCATTATTATTGTAATAATTCGTTTTTGTCAAATGTTTTTTTGCACATCCCGAAAAACGAAAAACTCAGCCTCCCTGCGCAGTCTCGGCGTTATTTGTATCAAAAAAACCTATTTAACTATTGAGTATCACTCATGAAGGGAGACATTGCTCATCCGTATTCCCAATGACTGACTTCGAGTGAAGCGGTATACTCTGGAACAGCATTTTGAACCGCGATGTAATTGGGAAGCAAGCCATGTCTATAAAACAACATATCTTTAATGTGTTCTAGAGAGATTGACACGTCAATCGGCTCTATCCGGCGTCCTCCAATGATATTAGTGAATCGGAAATCTATGTAATAAAACAAATTTCTAGTATGGGTTCAGCAGGCTATGAAAAGATATTCTTTACATTATGAGAAAGATGAAGTATTTGTATGGTTGAACCATTCTAATAAAAGGAGTAATATTATGTTCCGAGAGGCAAAACAGAATAGAATATTTCAGGACGTGGTTGAGCAGATTCAGGATGCCATTCTTCAAGGCAAATTGAAGCCCGGAGACAAACTACCTCCTGAGAGGGAGTTGAAAGAAATGTTTGGGTCTTCCAGGGGGACACTTAGGGAGGCACTTCGGATATTGGAACAGAAAGGGCTTATCACAATCAAGACAGGTGTTACCGGTGGGGCTCTGGTAAACGCCTTGACCACTGACCAGATAAGCGAGAGCCTAGCTCTGCTTCTGCGGTATCAAAAGGTTTCTCTGAGGGATCTTGCAGAATTTCGGGAGGGTGTGGAAGGAATTGTTGCAAGTCTTGCTGTTGAGAGGGCCAAAAATGAGGATATAAAGCATCTGAAAAGGCTTTTGGCAGATGCAAAGACGCACCTTGAAGAAGGAGCCTCTGGCTGGGATGAGTTTATTCGGGTAGATAACAAGCTGCATATGGCCTTGGCTCACATCGCCGGAAATCCCATATATAAATGGGTTCTCAGGACGATTTACGATAACATACATCGCTATTTTGACCAGTTTCTTCCCAGGGAAGAAGAAATCTTAAGGGAAAACTATCAAGATCTGTGTGAGATTGTAAAGGCGGTGGAAAAGGGGCAGGCAGCTCAAGCTCATTTACTGGTTCAGAATCACGTATATCGATTCAACCGATTGATGGAGGAAAACCAGGAACAAAAGAAGAATTAAGGAATTTAGGGATTGAGGAATTGAGGAATTAATGTGAAGAATTGCCTCCTTGGGGCGTATTTGAGTGGCATTTGCCTAATTCCGTAATTCGTAATTCCTCAATCATCTTTTCGGCATAAGGAGCACGACACAATGTCTGAATGGAGGATTAAAAAACATCCTATTCTCAGTATTCCTAAGAGAAAAAAGATTGGTTTCTATTGGAACAATCAGAAATTACTGGCCCATGAAGGTGAGGTGATTGCGTCTTCCCTGTTTGCTAATGGGATACATGTATTTGGCCATCATGTGAAAGACCACTCTGCCCAGGGAATATTTTGTGCCAATGGACAATGTGCCCAGTGTACGGTCATGGCTAACGGCATTCCAGTAAAATCCTGTATGACCAAAGTAGAAGAAAATATGATTGTGGAAAGTCTTGAAGGCCTACCGGAGCTTCCCATGCCTGTAAGCAATTTTCGATTATCGGGTAGTAAAGAGGTTAAGACAGATGTGCTCATAATCGGTGGTGGTCCTGCCGGTCTGTCCGCCGCACTCCAATTAGGTGAAAAAGGGATTAAGACCCTCATTGTCGATGATAAAGATCGGCTTGGTGGAAAATTGGTTGTCCAGACCCATAAATTTTTTGGCTCAATAGATGATTGTTATGCTGGAACCAGAGGTACCGATATTGCGAAAATCTTTGAAGAAAAGATACGAAAACATCCATCAATTACTGTATGGCTCAGCAGTACCGCGATGTATGTTTTTAGCGATAAAAAAGTAGGAATAGTCACCGACGGTAAATACTATAAGATCGTTAGCCCCAGGATTCTTTTAAATACCGCAGGGGCACGGGAGAGATTTTTGGTGTTTCCTGGTAATACCTTGCCGGGCGTGTATGGGGCCGGTGCCTTTCAAACCTTGGTCAACAGAGATCTGGTAAAGCCTGCCAGGAGGTTATTTGTCGTTGGAGGTGGAAATGTAGGATTAATAGCTGCCTATCATGCCTTGCAGGCAGGCATTGATGTTGTTGGATTAGTCGAAGCATTACCGCAATGTAGTGGTTATCAGGTGCACGCAGACAAGATCAAGAGACTGGGCGTGCCAATATATACCAGGCATACCATTCTTTCGGCCAATGGAAAAGAACACGTAGAGTCAGTTACAGTAAGCGAAATAGATAGTGATTTTAGGGCAATACCTGGTACAGAGAAAACCTATGAATGCGATACAGTTCTAATCGCAGTTGGGCTCAGTCCCGTAAATGAGTTTTATCGCGAAGCAGAGCAAGCAGGGATAAAGGCCTTTTCAGCTGGTGATGCAAAGGAAATCGCCGAAGCGTCTTCTGCCATGTTTAATGGAAAAATAGCCGCCTTTGAGATTGCCAGAGTGCTTGGCAGAGAAGATGAACCTATTCCAGAAGACTGGTATGAAAAGGCAAATGTTCTCAAAAGCCCTCCTGGGCCTACAACCCCGCCCGTTTATGATTCCCTTCCCGAAGCAGATATTACTCCGGTTTTCCATTGCGCACAGGAAATTCCCTGCAACCCCTGTGTTTCTGTATGCCCAAAGGGGGTAATTTCTATTCCTGGGGACTCCCTTTTGGGGAAACCTCAGATTGCGAACCAAGAATGTATTGGTTGCAATAAATGCGTGTTTATCTGTCCTGGTCTGGCAATATCTTTGGTAGATTATAGCGAGGATCAGGACAACCCTGTGGTCTCTCTCGCTTATGAGGTTTATAACTATGAGTATAAGAGAGGGGATACTGTTTTATTGACCGATTTTGAGGGGACTCCTCTTCAAGAGGCAGTCGTTATTGACACAGTTATCAATAAGGCCTCAAGAAAAACCCAGATCATAAAGGTGAGGGTTCCAAAAGAGATTGCCAAACGAGTTGCGGGATTTAAGATTCAAAGAGATGAAGTTACGGTGCCGAAAGATGAAATCACCCGAGATAAAATCCCTGATGACGCAATCGTTTGCTGGTGCGAAAGAGTTACTGCCGCAGAGATTCGCACGTGGATTAGGAAAGGCATAAGGGATTTGAATCAGATCAAGGCCGTTACGAGAGCTGGTATGGGGGCCTGTGGTTCTAAAACATGTGGGGATCTGATCCTACAACTATTCAAGGAAGAAGGGGTACCGTTGGAAGAGCTCACATTGCACACAACGAGACCACTTTTCAGTGAAGCCCCCTTTGGAGTGTTTTCCAATATCTCTTATTGATAGAAGTAACGTATTAACAATTAAGAAATAGCCTGTGGAATTATAAATACTAAACCCTAAATCCGAAATACTAAACAATACCAAATATCAAAATCCAAATGACCAAAACGGTTTTTAAGCTTGGCAGGAAGTTATTTAATGGTTTTGAATTTTGTGCTTGTTTAGGGTTTAGATATTAGGATTTAGGGTTTTACACATCTTTTATTGAGTATGTTCAGATGAATAAATCATATGATCTGATTGTGATTGGTGCTGGATCCATTGGTGTTCCGGTGGCCATGGAGTTTGCCAAAAAAGGACAATCCGTATTGGTTATCGATTCCCTGTCATCTCCTGGGCAGGGGCAGGACAAAAAGGCCATTGGTGGTATCCGCGCTACCCATTCAGATAGGGGAAAGATACTCGTGTGTCAGAGAAGTATAGAGATATTTTCTCATTGGAAAGAACTGTATGGGGATGAAATTCAGTGGAAAAGTAACGGGTATTCCTTCCCTGCATACACAGAAAAAGACGAGGATATGTTAAGGGATTTAATGAAGATCCAGCAGAGTTTTGGTCTGAATATCAGATGGCTCTCCCGTGAGGAATATAGGGAATTGAATCCAGGAATTAGCATAAAAGGATTGCGTGGCAGCACCTATTCACCGGAAGACGGCTCCGCATCTCCCTTACTATTTACTCAGTCCTGCTACTTCAAGGCAGTGGAGTATGGCGCAGAATCCAGGTTCAATGAACCGGTTGTTGGTTTTACCATAGAACGTGGTAAGATTACTTCAGTGAAGACAGAGACAGGAGTATATCACTCGGCTAACGTTCTAAATGCTGCTGGCGCATATGCAAGAGGGGTTTACAAATTGGCTGGGATTGTTATTCCAGTAAATTCAGATTCCCATGAAGCTTGAATCAGTGAACCCGTGAAACCATTTATGGGGCCTATGGTTGTTGATATACGGAAGG
>JAUVXZ010000277.1 GCA_030603345.1 Pseudomonadota bacterium | reverse complement strand
ACACAATGCGATCTTATCCGGTATCGCACCGTATTGTGGCTTGTGAGACAAACACAATACAGGAGGGCAGACGGTGAAAAAATGGATCTTGATTGTCTTGTCCGTACTGGTAGGGCTCATCTTGGTGGTAGGAGGGGGAGGTTACCTGTGGTTTCATCAAACCCTCAAAAAGGCTTTGCCTCAGACTTTAGGAGAGGTACATCTCCCAGGTCTCACTGAGAGTGTGCAAATTATAAGAGACACCTTTGGTGTTCCGCATATCTATGCCAGAAACGAGTCTGACCTTTACTTTGCACTCGGCTACGCCCTTGCTCAAGATCGTTTCTGGCAGATGGAATTCTACCGTCGTTTGGGGCACGGCCGGCTCTCAGAGATATTTGGGGAGGATTTCATCGAAGTAGATCGCTACTTCAGGATGCTTGGAGCTGCGGGTTTGGATAAAGAGCTTCCCGATAAACTCACTCCTCTATTCGAGTCTTTTGCAAATGGCATAAATGCCTATCTCGAGACCCATCAGGATCGCCTTCCCATAGAGTTCAGGTTGCTTTGCTACAAGCCCGAGCCATGGCAGCTTGACGATTACTTAGCTATCTTGAAAGTGGTCAACTGGGGTTTAAGCAGCGGATGGGAGGCGGATCTAACCGCAGCCAAGATGTTAGAAAAAGCAGGAGAAGAAAAGCTGAGAGAGGCCTTTCCGGTATGGCCCGATGATGGGCCCCTGATTATTCCTGAACAAACCAAATCCCTCTCAGCACTTTTTGGCGCTGGCCACGAAACAATGCACTTAGTGAAGGGTCTAACAGCCTTTTCAGGCCCGGCAGCCAGTAACAACTGGGTAGTCTCCGGAAAGAAATCTATCACCGAAAGACCAATTCTGGCCAACGACACTCACCTGACATTGAGCAATCCTTCAGTTTGGTGGGAGGTGCATCTGGTTTGCCCAACCATCAACGTGTCGGGATTTGCTCTTCTCGGTATCCCGGGGATTCCGGTAGGACACAACCTCCAGGTAGCGTGGGGTGTTACCAATGTCATGGTGGATGATGTGGACTTTTTTATCGAAAAGATCAATCCCGAGGATCCTCGCCAGTATTGGTACAAAGACCACTGGGAGGATATGAAGGTCATAGAAGAGATTATTCAGGTCAAGGGACAAGAACCTGTTAAAACAGAGATCCTCTTAACCCGCCACGGACCGATCGTCAATGAGGTGAAACAGGGCTCTCAAGAACAGGCCATTTCGGCACGGTGGGCGTTCACTGAGGGTCTTCAGTCAGCCCAAGCCGCGTACCTCTTGGCCAAAGCAAAGGACATACAGGACGTAATCGAGGCCCTCAGATACTGGGAGTTGCCGAGCCAAAACTTTGTGTTTGCCGATACCAACGGAAACATCGGCTACTGGTGCTGCGCAACCATTCCCATACGCTCAAAAGGCGACGGCCTCCTTCCCGTACCGGGTTGGACCGGCGAATACGAGTGGAAGGGATATGTTCCCTTTGAGGAGAGACCCCACCTGTTAAACCCCGACGAGGGTTTTATAGCTACGGCCAACAACAAGGTTATAGGTGGCAGCTATCCTCACGTGATCGGTCACTACTGGGAGCCAATGGATCGAATCGCCCGTATCCGACAGTTGCTCGAGGCCAAGGAGAAAATATCCGTTGATGATGTCAAACGGATGCACCAAGATATCTATTGCGTGCTCGCCTCTGAAATGACATCTCACATGATCGAGGTCCTGGAGCAACGGTTCTCGGACGAAAATGCCAAGAAGGCCAAAGATATCTTGTCCGGGTGGTACTCCATGATGGACGAGGATAGCGTCGGAGCATGCCTGTTTGCAGTTACCTTGAGAAAGATGATGGAGAATATATTCCGGGATGAATTGGGAGAAGACCTTTTCCAGAAATACATAAAATTGGTTTCTTTCCCTCCGCGAGCCATAAGGATGATGGTCAGGAAGGGATCATCACCCTGGTTTGACAACGTCAATACCCCCGAAAAGGAGACCATGGAGGACATTATAGCCTCGAGCCTGAGTCAAACGCTGTCGGAACTGACGGAGGTTATTGGCGACAACATGGATACGTGGACCTGGGGACGAATCCATACGCTCACCTTTGAGCATGCCCTTGGGAAAAAGAAGCCTCTGGATTGGATATTCAACCTGGGCCCCTTTCCTGTGGGAGGAGATAACCTCACCGTCAATAAGAAGCAATATCCCTACGAGAAACCCTATCATGTGAACCATGGGGTTTCCCAGCGTATGATCGTAGATCTTTCGAACATGGACGGAGCTTTGCATGTTCTCCCAACAGGTGAATCCGGACACCTCAAAAGCCCCCACTATAGGGACCAGATTGACCTGTATCTCTCCGGCGAATACCATCCAGCCTGGACCAACCGCGCTGATGTAGAAAAAAATAGTGAAGGAATCTTGATTCTCAGACCGAAAACCAAATAACGAGGGCCAGAAACACTCCCTGAAAGGTGAGCGTTATGTCTGATGACAACAGGAACAGAGAGATGAAGTTTCACCTGTGGGGCTGGATTCTTTTTCTGGTATGCGCAGGTTTCTTTATAGCTTCAAGCATTGTAAGCAACAATGTCCTGAGCCTTGTTGGGAGCATTATGTTTCTTATTGCCTGCGTGGTATTTATCGTTCCTTTAGTGATAGGGAAAAAATGAGGTGAAGATAGGGAGAGGAGGAGAGCAATATGAAAGTCGTAGCCTTTAACGGCAGTGCCCGCAAAAACGGCAACACTGCCATTCTCGTTACACATGTACTTCATGAACTCGAGAAAGAAGGGATCAAAACCGAGCTGGTGGAGCTTGCCGGCAAAAAGATAAGGGGATGTGCTGCCTGCTACAAGTGTTTTCAGAACAAGGATCAGCGCTGCTCCGTGAAGGACGACGTGGCGAATGAATGTATCAAGAAGATGATCGAATCAGACGGCATTATCCTGGCCTCGCCAACCTACTTCGCCGACGTTACCGCGGAATTGAAGGCGCTGATTGATCGGTCGGGCTTTGTATCTAAAGCAAATGGTGACCTGTATAAACGAAAGGTCGGAGCGGCAGTCGTCGTTGCGCGGCGGGCAGGCAGTATCCACGCCTTTGACTCGATTAACCACTTTTTCCTAATTAGCCAGATGATTGTCCCGGGCTCCCGTTATTGGAATATGGGTATCGGCCTAGACAAAGGAGATGTGGAAGGAGATGAGGAAGGGCTACAGATCATGAAGACCCTCGGCCAAAACATGGCCTGGCTGCTCAAAAAGATACATTGATAACAGATGTCAATTGGGGCGCAGGTTTTGAGGCAATCTTTCAGAGAGAGACCTGGGAGGCAGATCTCGACATCCACCGGGAGTCTCCTTAGACAAATTCGATGGACAAATCAGGGAACTCTTTTTGTAACTCTTCGGTTAAGGATTTCATGGTCCCGGACACAAGAAGCGAGGCCATGATCGTGCAGCATTTTTTGGGCCGCCGAAGTGAATTCGTAAAAACGGATAACTTCTTGCGCTCTTCATCATATCGAATTCCCCTTACCCAACCCAGTTGACCGATAGAGAACAGACTTACCGGTTCCTTCACCCGGTCTAGAACCCCATCGATTTTTCTGATCATTTCTGAATTCATACCTATAAACTAAGATCAAGCCATCCGAATGTCAATCTATTGCCACCCTCCGGCAATGTGGAGGCTCAAGCTTTGTTTTTGCTTCGATTACCACGTGCCTGAGCCCCTATGAATTTTCTAAGAAGCGCTCAGTATTTTTCGACAACAGGTGAAATCCGATGTTTTTCTCCGAAGTCATGTGACGCATTTTTCAAATGCATCATGAAGAGAACTCTGGTAAGATAAATATTACCGGTCTTGCATTTCACTTCCTTGACCAAAAAGAATCTTAAGTACTATTTTCAGCTTATTGCAAGTAAAGAAGAGGAAAATATCTATGAAGGGCTATCTATCGTTCACCTGAGCGGGCTCTGGGCTGCCGGTTCGGCCGAAAAGAATCAACTCAACAACCTACGGCTGGAAGGTGAAAAAACATGATATTCCGATGGTAGATACAACCACCCGGCCTATACGCACCGCCGAGGAACTTCTTTTCCTTCAAGACCGTTGGGTAACTGCCAATGTTCCAGAACTCCACACCCAGCTTAGGCCTATGGTAACCTTTGAGATTGAGCCTGAGGAAGG
>JAUVXZ010000256.1 GCA_030603345.1 Pseudomonadota bacterium | reverse complement strand
TAATCAAGGAGAGCAATGGTATAGGGAAGATCATTCTCAAAGCCCACCGGTCCATACTTCAATTCACTAAAGCTCAACAGTTTTCCGATCCCGGAAACCTCAAACCATTCCACGTTACTAGTTAAACACTTGTAACAATCCGATCTTGGAGGAAAATATAATGCACCACAGTCCTTACACTTGGTGCCCATTATCTTGCCTTCCTCTAGATGGCTTATAAAATCATTGGTCTTGGTAATAGCCGTAAAACTCACGGTACCGAATTTCTTAAATCTATCGTCTACTTCTTTTTTAGCCATTCTCTTACCTCCCCAGTATAGTTACGTTTCCGTATAGGCCGACACCACCGATATTGTGGACAAGACCAATTTCCGGATCTTTGACCTGCATCTCTCCGGCTTCTCCTCTCAACTGAAGTACTATGGTTCTAATCTGGGAACCTCCTGTCGCCCCAATAGGATGCCCTTTGGACAGAAGGCCACCATCTACATTAACGGGGATGCTTCCCTCCTTATACGTCTCTTTTGATGCAATCAGATCCTTACCTTCCCCTGGCTTAACAAACCCGAGGTTCTCATATGCCATCATCTCCGCAATGGTGAAACAATCGTGGACCTCGGCCACATTAATATCTTTCGAGGTAACACCCGCCATTGTATATGCCTGTTTTCCTGCCTCAATACTTACACTCAACCCAGTCAAGAGATCCCTGCCGGCCATATTAACCGCTTCAGAGGCTGCGCCGATGCCCAGAACCCAAACAGGTTTATCACTCATAGCCTTGGCCTTTTCCTCATTTGCAACAATGATGCACGAACTGCCATCTGCATTGGCACAACAATCTCCCACTCTCAAAGGCTTAGCCACGGTCGCAGACATATTGCTTTCAGGATCAGTGAACATCTCCATGGTTATGGACTTTCGGTACACTGCCTTCTCGTTTATCTGACCATATGTAGCTGCCTTAACCCGTATTTTGGCCAGATCCTCCAATGTTGTACCATATGCGGCTATATGAGCCCGGGCATACATAGCATAATAGGCTGGCATCATGGTGCCGAATGGGGATTCCCACTGAATATCAGCTCCTCTTCCCATTCTTTCCTGGGACTCACTTGATGAGATTTCCGACATCTTCTGAAAACCTACTATAGCAACAACATCATGTAACCCAGCCTTGATCATCGAATAGGCGACCTTTAGAGCCGTACTACTTGAAGAGCAGATCGATTCAATATAGAAGGTAGGCTGAGGAATGAGGCCAAGATACTCGGCTATCACCCCAGCAGGAGATCTCTGCTTGTCATATTCGGGGGCAGAGGCAATTATAGATGCGTCAATATCTTTTATTTGTATCCGTGCATCCCCCATGGCCTCTTTAAACCCCTCAAAGGCGAGTTCCCTTATTGAGCCTGGGTATCCTCTGACAAAATTACTCTGTCCAACACCAATAATTCCTACCTTTCCCATAATGCTTCCTCCCTTTTAAGGATATCAAATTCTTTCGTTTTTCCCGATTTGTGGTTGCTGCTTTCCGTATATATTTTTTTTCAGTAAGGGTAAAGAAAAACTTCACCCCCTCAATCATCTCGACAAACCGATTCTTGTTAAGGCTACCGGGACATGACCAGCCTCTATATGAACATATTGGGTGTAGAACCTAAGAATTCAGTATCATTCAAAAGTGTTGGCAGAATGGTATATTGATTACGGTACGTGTGAATAATTACCTGTATCCGCTCATACCAATTTTCTCAAGGCGAATATCTATAGGCCTCACGCGATGTGGCCAAATATGTGGAGTTTAGATGAACTAGGCGGAAACTCCCAGGGCTTCCAAGGTGTAAACCCCACATATCTGGCCACTGCAAGATCCGGTGGATTTTTTTTGAGATATCGCCTTTCAAAAACAGCCATGACCTCCTTTAGAACGTGAACGACTACTGAGTATGGTTCATGCCAACACTTTTGAACGATACCAAAAATTTGTTCAAGATCCTTTATGTGCAGACCAGTTCTCTTTTTATTACTTTATCGATTTAGAAGCGAGATTCAATAAGGGAATATACTCAAAAACATAAAGACTACCCCCATTTTCCATGGGGATAGTCTTTGTTGGTGCCTATTGCCTACCCTTCATGGGGCAATACACCCATTCACGGTATCGAAAAAGTAGCAAGTCTTACGAGTCTAATTCTTTGGCAAGCAAAAAATACAAGCTGAGGGCCATCACAGTCTGGCTATGGCATATTTCTCCCTTCCGGATCATCTCCGGAATCCTCTCCAGCTCTACTAAACACACCTCTATATCTTCTGCCGCATCAAGGCTGGGGTTGGCAGCCCTTGTTACGTCCCGTGCCAGATACGTTAATCCTGTGTTGTTCAAGACTGCAGGTTGTGGATAGGTTTTTGTTAAGAGGAACAGATCCTCCACACGATATCCGGTCTCTTCCAAGAGTTCTCTTCTGGCAGTTTCATGGGGGTCACCATCATCTTTGTCTATCAATCCCCCCGGTAATTCCAAAAGAATCTGTCCACAGCCGTGCCGATATTGCCTGACCATCACCACTTGATTATTTGCTGTAATGGCTAAGATCTGAACCCAGTTTGGAAAATCAATCACATAGAAATCGTGTTCCTGCCCTGTCCTCGGGGAACGGCAGCGGTTTATTCTAATACGAAAAAGGCCCATATCAGGCCCTTTCTTTGATTCAATTATAGGCCATGGCTTGATCATGTCTTTAACCTCATTGTAAGCGATCAGGGGTCAGCGAACAGCCATCGACAGCTGAACATTTATGGGCTGTTGCCCAAAGGGAAATTCCTTTGAGCGGTCATTAAAACGTTTTTTGCAAACAAATCTTGGCGAAGCGGAAGATAAGCGATGTCAACTGTTTGAGCCCTAAAGGCGAGTTTTGACATCGCCTGGAGCGAACCTTAGATTTGTCAAAAAAGGTTTTAGACCCAGTGAAAAGGGATTTCGGCAACAGCCTGATTATACCTGATTAGTCAATCCCCAAATCAGAAAGCAGTTCCCCTGAGGTGCTTACCTTAAGAAGGGGGTGGAGAACGGTTTTCCTGTATAGATTGAGGGTGTCATTATGCATCTTCTCAGATAGGGCCGCCGAACAATCAGACACGATAACAGTCCAAAAATCATAACAGATGGCATCCAGTGCAGTTGCTAGCACGCAGACGGGTGTGGCTATTCCAGTAACCGCACACAAGGTAACCCCTCTCTCGCTTAGGTATTTTTCCAGTCCGGTTTTAAAGAAGCCAGAAAAACGTGGCTTGGGAAGCCAAAGGTCACCTGGTTTTCTTTCCAACTCGTCAATAACCTGAGCCCCTTCTGTACCTGCTATCGATTCCGGTTCCATTCTGCCAGTAAAAATAAAATCATCTTGCTTAAACGCATCTGTAGCAAACACAACAGGCCAACCCTCGTCTCTAAAGACACCGGCAAGTTCCCTAATAGAGTTTATGATCTCTTGAGCATAAGGGGTTATCTTTAAGTTATGTCGAGGATCGAAATAGTCCTTGACCATATCTATCACCAATAGTGCCGGCTTAATCTTGGTTTTCGTCATGAATATAATCCTCCTTAGCACGCTTTTGTGTGATTAATGCGTCCCCTGTAAACCTTATTATAAGCTTAAACCAGGATTTTTTCCTGCAGGGTAAACCATTCTTTCCCAATTGACAACCTCCCAGTGTTGATGTATACCAACCAATACACCAAATCCCACACCCCACGAGGATCGCAAGCAAAGAGGAGACCACTATGGATAAAGAAGATAAACTCATCATGTGGTTTGATGAGATCGGAATCGGTGATGTTGCCCTGGTGGGAGGCAAGAATGCCTCCCTGGGGGAGATGTACCAGAACCTCATCCCCAAGGGGGTGGCTATCCCCGGGGGCTTTGCCGTCACCGCCTATGCCTACCGCTACCTGATTGAGGCAGCAGGTATTGAGGGAGCCATCAGAGATGCCCTCAAAGGGTTAGACACCCACGATATGGCTAACCTCCAGAAGCGCGGTGATGCGGTGAGGAAGATCATCAGAAATACCGACCTCCCCCCTGATCTTACCGAGGCCATCATCGCTGGCTACCACACCATGGAGAGCAGCTATGGAAAAGGGACCGATGTGGCAGTGCGCTCCTCTGCCACTGCAGAAGATCTCCCTGATGCCTCCTTTGCCGGACAGCAGGAGACCTTTTTAAATATCAGAGGAGAAGACTCCCTCATCGATGCCTGCAAAAGATGCTTTGCCTCTCTTTTTACCAACCGGGCCATCTCCTATCGCCACGATAAGGGCTTTGGCCAGTTTGATGTGTATCTCTCTATTGGTATCCAGAAGATGGTCAGATCCGATAAGGCATCTGCCGGGGTGATCTTCTCTATCGATACAGAAACCGGCTTTACCGATGCTGTCTTTATCACCGCCTCCTGGGGATTGGGTGAGAACGTGGTCCAGGGCACAGTAAACCCTGATGACTACTATGTGTTTAAGCCTACCTTGAAGCTGGGAAAACGCCCCATTGTGGGAAAACGGGTGGGCAGTAAAGAGTGGAAGATGATCTATACCGAAGACCCAAAAGAGCCGGTGAAAAATATCCCCACC
>JAUVXZ010000299.1 GCA_030603345.1 Pseudomonadota bacterium | reverse complement strand
ATGATCTTGGTCTTGTATTCAGCCACCAGGGGAAGGATACCTTCCAAACGATGGGGCTCTAAGGTAATGGAGTTGATCATGGGTGCTGTCTTTGCCAGAGGAAGCACTGACTTGATAACCTCCGGATCGGGACTATCAATGCACAGGGGGTAATCTGTAACCTCCTGAACCACCTCGATTAACCACCTGAGATATCTCTCTTCCTCCCCAACAAAGCTCCCTGCATTAACGTCCAGGTAGTGAGCCCCGGTCTCAATTTGGGCTTTGGCCTCATTCTGAATAAACTCAGCGTCATGTGATGTCAGAGCCCGGGAAATGGACTTGCGAGATGAGTTTATTCGTTCACCAATGATTATCATGAGTGCTCTCTCCCTCCGATAACTCCGTTACCTTGTTTTGCTGAAATAAGGCGACTTGCGCGCTTAACGGCCTTTTCAACGTCTTCGCCATAGCCGTGTGCTCCGGTTTTTCTGCAAATGGTGCCTCCACCAAGGCCTCCATCTCCTATACCTAGCGAAGCTCCGCCCCAAACCAACAAGATACGATGTCAGTAAGAAAATACGAAATACTGAGTAACGTTTATGGGTTACGGTGGAGCCTGTCCCGATTATACTGTCGGGGATGCCCGTTTCGTTTTTCGGTAACGTCATTCGTCTTTTTATTTCCACGTTACCTTAAACGTTACCGATACGGGCTTCGTTACCCTAACCATTACCCAAATAAACAAGCAAAAACCCTGGCCCAGACCTGGCATGCAAGGGTTGGGTTTTATAGTTCCTGTTCCCTTAGTGTAAAAGGGTTAACAGCTCGTTATGATCACACCGCGCCAGGGCGGGCTTGACACAAGTTTTAAGATCTTAGCTTATATAGACATCTAGTTACGGTGCAAGAGACATGAGAGGGAAGAAGATATTACTGGTAGAAAGTGATGCAACGGATCGATCGCTTATGGTTGATAGGTTTAATCAATTAGGCTACCAGGTGAGCGTGGTTGGCGATGGGCTAAGAGCATTCGAAAAAATAGCCGGGGACCACTATGACCTGGTCATGACTGAGCTGAATCTACCCCATATGGGTGGCATTGATCTTCTCAAGAAAATAAAAAAGGTAAATGAGTCCTTACCTATCATCTTCATCTCAGCTCAAGCTGGGGTCACTGAAGCAGTAGAGGCGATGAAACTGGGGGCCTATGACTTTATTGTGAAACCCTTGACCGTTGAAATGATAGAGATCATTAGGTCCCAGCTATTTGACCGCGCCATTGCTTTGGACAGAGGCAAGCCGGAGGCGAAGTTTGCCATAATAACAGAAAATGCGAAAATGAACAGGCTCTTGCAGGAGGCGCGGGAGATAGCTCATAGCCAGGCCGCTATCTTTATTCAAGGGGAGTCAGGTACAGGCAAGGAACTTTTTGCCAGATATATCCATAATTACAGCAACAGAAAGGATAGACCCTTTGTAGCCATAAACTGTAGCGCGCTGCCAGAGACCTTGCTGGAGAGCGAGCTCTTCGGCCACGAAAAGGGTTCATTTACGGGTGCCATGTCTCGAAAGAAGGGCAAGTTTGAGCTAGCCAATCATGGTACCATGCTCCTGGATGAAATTAGTGAGATGAATATTCAACTTCAATCCAAGCTTTTAAGGGTGCTCCAGGAAAGAGAAATCGACAGGATCGGGGGAACAGCCCCTATACCCGTAGATGTTCGGATCATTGCCACTACCAACACGGATATTGAAAAACAGATCAGGGATGGAAAATTCAGGGAGGATCTTTACTACCGTTTGAATGTTATCCCGTTCCATTTACCCCCTTTGAAAGACAAGAGAGATGATATGCCTTTGCTGGCACGGCACTTTGTCGAGAAGTACAACAGGCTCGATAAGAGAAATGTCAAGGGTTTGACAGAAGCGGCAGTGGACCTCCTTATGCAGATGCCTTGGAAGGGTAATGTACGCGAGCTTGAGAATGTCATGGAAAGGGCTGTTCTTATGTGCAAAGGGGATTTCATAGATGAGAAGGACCTTGGTAGTCACGAGAAAATGAGGGCAGTTGAAACTGCAAGATTGACCACTGTGCCCTCAGTTTCGTTAAAAGAGATGGAGAAAAAGGTGATTTTTCACGCCCTTGACCAGACAAACGGTAACCGGACGAGGGCAGCAGATATTTTGGGCATCAGCGTAAGGACATTGAGGAATAAGCTCAATGAGTACCGAGAAAAAATGGAGGCACAGTAAAAAAGGCATATAAATTGCTACACACTGTTTCTAAGGGTAATTTCACCGGGAAAAGGGAAAACAATGCCAGATAACGTATCATTTTCGAAAACATTTTCGGCGCTTGAGCGAGCAATCGAAATAGCTCAACAACGGCATACTCATATTACGAGTAATATAAGTAACTTAGACACACCCAACTATAGGGCAAAAGAGATTGACTTCGAGCGTGCTTTGGCCCAGGCATTGGAATCTGATCATGGATTTAACTTGGTCAAGACACATAAAGGACATATTGATATGGGGAGCAATACTTCCGGCAGAATTGAACCCTTTGAGGAGGAGGGCGAATGGAATGGTTTCAACTGGGTTGAAATAGACAAGGAAATGACAAAGCTCATGGAGAATAATTTGATGTACAGGACGGCGATTGAAGGCCTTTTGAGAAAGTTAAATGCGTTGAAAACGGTTATTAGGGAAGGGGGAAGATAAGGTGAACTTTTTGAAATCACTTGAGATTAGTGCCTCTGGGCTCTATGCCCAAAGAAAGAGGATGGATGTTATTGCCAGTAACCTTGCTAACATAGAGACTACCCGTACCGAGAGAGGCGGACCGTATCGGAGAAAGATGGTTGTGATGAGCTCGAAACCAGTGCAGGACTTCGAAGAGGTGCTCACCTCAAAGGCTGCGGGTGTCAAAATCGACGATATTGTGGAGGATGACACCCCTTTTATTAGGGTCTTTGACGCAGGTCACCCTCATGCCGATGGACAGGGATATGTGCTGAAGCCTAATGTTGATGTGGTCGTAGAGATTACCAATATGCTTTTTGCCAAAAGGATATTTGAGGCCAACATCACCGCAATTCAGTCGACAAAACAGATGGCCCTCAAGGCCCTTGAAATAGGGAGGTAAGACATGGATGAGTTGAGGATTGGAAACATTTCACAGGCCTCGATAGACACCAGTGAAAAGATCGGGCAAAAAAGTCCGGCAGGCTTTGATGAGGTTATAAATAAGGCGCTTGGCAAGGTGAACACATTAGGAAGCGAGGCAGACAGATCCATCATAGACCTTCTCCAGGGAAAGGCAGATATTCATGAAACAATGATTGCCCTTCAGAAGTCTGATATATCGATGCGACTCCTGCTTGCCATAAGGGGCAAGGTCATTGAAGCATACCGAGAAATTATGCGCATGCAGTTTTAGATGACGCCAAGAGTCTGTTGTGAGTTGTCGATTGCACGGGAATTTCTGAATCCAGTTCTATTGATTTTGTCGCTTTATCTAGCCT
>JAUVXZ010000312.1 GCA_030603345.1 Pseudomonadota bacterium | reverse complement strand
CACCATCACAAAGTTTATCGTATTTGGCTCTGGACAGGTAAGGACGTGAGATTAGGTATCCTGGGAGGAACCTTCAATCCGATTCATTTCGGTCACCTGAGGGCAGCTGAGGAGATAGGGGAAAGTTTAGGTCTCGAAAAGTTCTATCTCATACCATCTGGAATGCCACCCCACAAGAGCCCCCACCCCCTCGCTGATTTTCCTCACCGATTACAAATGGTAAGGCTGGCAACCACCATTTCCCCTCTTCTTGAGGTGTGGGATATTGAGGGGAAGAAGCCTGGATTTTCCTATTCCATAGAAACACTGCAGTTATTTCATTCCTCGTTTGGATCTCAGCTTGAGCTCTTCTTTATCCTCGGCACAGATGCCTTCTTCGAGATAAAGACCTGGAAGGAATACCTGAGCCTCTTCAGATATGCCTCGTTTGTTGTTATCAATAGACCCGGCTATACCGCAGAGGACTTTTTTGCCTTCCTCGACTCCCTCAATGCCGGATTTGAATGGGATCCTGAGAGGGAATGTTTTTGCCATCCATCAGGGACTATTTTACTGAGAAAGCACACAATCTTGATGGATATTTCAGCAAGTAGAATCAGGGAAATGGTGGCCATGAAAAAATCTATTCGGTTTCTGGTCCCCGGGGTAGTGCGAGAATATATAGAAAAGGCAGGTTTATACGTAGTAAATGAATCCACTCGATAAAGCCCTCATATGTGTTGACATTATCCGTGAAAGGAAGGCAACTGACCTTGTCCTGTTTGAGGTCGGAACCTTGACCTCCATAGCTGACTACTTTCTGATTGCCAGCGGCAAATCGAGCAGGCAGGTTCAGGCTATCGCCCAACACCTGCAGAGCAGAATGAAAGAGGAAGGTTTCACCCGCTTCGGCGTTGAAGGGGAACGGGATGGCCACTGGATCTTGGTGGACTATAGTGATGTTGTCATTCACCTCTTTTACCAGCCAGTGCGAGAATTCTATGACCTCGAAGGGTTATGGGTTGAAGCCCCGAGGGTGAACATAGACAGAGATAGGGACACTCGGAAAAGTGAGAATTAAGAATCTTTTTCTCCTCATTGTGGCCTTCTTGGTAAGTGCCACCGCTTTGGCAGATTCCCAAGCCGCGCTCTTATCTCCCCAAGAGGAAACCAAACTTGGTCAGAGATTTCTTGCCAGTATCAGCGCCCACTATGAGTTTTCTGATTACCCGTACATCGTTCAATATATCAACGACCTCGGTGCCTACATAGGTCGTCAGGTAGAGGTACCTTACTTTCCTCTCGAGTTTTACGTAATAGAAGACAATACCATTAATGCATTTGCAGCTCCTGCCGGTCATGTATTCTTCTTTTCAGGTATGATCATGGTGATGGACAATGTAGATGAGTTTGCCTCGGTACTGGCACACGAACTCGCCCATGTGAGTGCCAGGCATCTTGCCGCGAAGATTGAACGATCCCAAAAGATTAGCTTGGCCACGATGGCTGGCATACTGGCTGGGATTCTTATCGGAGGCGAGGCAGCAGGTGCCCTCATCACCGGCTCTATGGCTGCCGGAATTCAGGCCGAACTGGGCTACAGCCGTGATGATGAAAGGCATGCTGATCAGTTGGGATTAAAATACACATATCTGTCAGGGTTTGATCCCGAGGGGATGGTCACCGTATTACAAAAGATGCAACGGGAGAGTTGGTATGGTGGCCAGGGCATTCCATCTTACCTCCTTACCCATCCGGGAGCAGCGGAGAGGATGGCCAACATCGAGACAATGTCGCGGGGGCATAAGATGATGCCTGAACCCGATGAGACAAAGAAACTACGCCTCCGTTTTCCAATCTTCCATACCATGGTCGTGGCCCTCTGCGATGACAAGGAAGCCGCAACTAGAGTGTTTAGAAAAATACTTCATACTGATCCTAAATCGAGCATGGCCCATTATGGTCTTGGACTGATCCTTCAGAGAGAGGGGAACATACATGAGGCCCTCAGTCACTTTAGCGCAGCGTTAAGGGAAAATCCTGATTCTATCCCTATTCTTTTCTCCATGGGCAACGCTTATCAAACGATAGGCGAATACGAAAACTCCGTGTCTATTTTGAAAAAGGCACGTAAGCTATCCCCAAAAGATACGAACATCTTGTATCTGTTAGCCCTCTCTTTTCAGAACCTTGAACAGTATGGTCAGGCTTCCAAAATCTACGAAAAGCTGACCTTTCTTCCCCCAGTTAATGACAGGGTCTATTACAATCTTGGCCTGGTCTACGGCCGGCAGGGTAAGTTAGCTCGGGCGCATTATAATTTGGGGATATATTTCACCAAGCTCAGAAGGAGAGAAAAGGCCCTTTTCCATTTTGAAAAGGCAAAAGAACTTGTACAAAGTGATCCAGCGCTCAGACAAAGGATTGACAAGGCCCTAATGGGCCTTAAGCCATTATAGCAGAAGGTTCCTCTTCCTGCCTCCTTCCCGAGACCTCTGCATAACCTGTCCTCTCACAGACTGTGCGCTGCCCTCCAGTCGCCTTGCCCAGGTACGCCCCCGTCTGTATTTCCCCTCCAGCCGTTCCAGCCGTTCCGGCCGTTCCCTGTTGACAAGGAACTATCAATGTCGTAAAAAATACGCTGTTGGGAAAAGAATCCACTCGCAAAACCAAAAAAAAGAGGAGCAAGGCCTATGGCTTTAATGACACCAGAACAATTTGAAGAGAGCCTAAAAGGGATTAACCCCCGGGTTTTCATGAACGGCAAAAGAGTTGAAAACATCCTGGAGAACAAGAATACCCGGACCGTTGTTGAGGCGAATAAAGCCAGCTACGCCTGGGCCTTGGACCCCAGATACAAAGATATTATGACATGCTATTCACCGCTCATCAAAGATGTGGTCAACAGGTATACCCATGTAAGCACAAGTACTGATGAACTGGTCGCGAAGGCCCAGGCAGGCACCTTCACCGCTGAAATGCTCGGGACCTGTATCTACCGATGTGTAGGATATGACTCCTTTCACTCCCTATATGCAACCACTTGGGAAATGGACAAAGAGCTAGGCACTGAATACCATCCCAGGCTTCTTGAATATCTCAAGATGATCCAGTCTGAAGACCTTTCCGTTGCTGGAGCCTTAACTGAGGCCAGAGGAAGC
>JAUVXZ010000315.1 GCA_030603345.1 Pseudomonadota bacterium | reverse complement strand
CTCCTCCGGAAAAGCTTGATTGTGCCATTGACTTTACCCCGGTAGGGGAACCGATCCGGGAGGCCTTGGGAGTTTTGAAAAAGGGGGGAAGGGTTGTTGTGAATGCAATCAGGAAAATCAACCCGATCCCTGAATTGGATTATGCGAAATACGTGTGGCACGAGAGGGAGATAAAGAGTGTAGCCAATGTTGCCAGAAAAGACGCACAGGAATTCTTACCATTAGCTGCTCAGATTCCCATTATACCCTCTGTTCAGGAGTTTGCGTTGCACGAGGCCAATCAGGCCCTCATGCTGCTCAAAGATGGAAAAATGCAGGGTGCTGGTATCTTACGGATACCGGACTAGACTGACGCTCAACTGCGGTTTGCTCCCGAAAAATGTCAAAAGGAAATATTGGTCCCGGCTCACTTCATAAACCTAGTTTTTAAGAGTGTCCCTCTTGACACATGATGCTAGAATTATTCAACCTAGTCAAGGATGTCCCCAAATTCCCATTTCACGCATTTCACGACCCCTTTGCTGATATTGCTCGAAGGAATTCAGAGGGGCTAAAGATGGGAACCGGGCACGAGCTAAGTTTTAGTAGATGCTGGTCGCTGGAAATAATGGCTTCTCCGCTCCCTTCAAGGGCACACCAGATGAATTTGTCGTCCGAAGGATCATCGATCACGAAGGGCTGGCCCGATTGCACCGTGATCACTTCAAACCGGGGCAACACCTCCTGAGAGAAGAGATACTCGATTTCCTCCTCGGCAAGGCGAAACTTGGGATACGCCAACACCCGAAGATATTCCTCTATGATATCCCTGGAGCTCAGCGGCTGGATGCGCCTCTCTTTCCATAGCGTGATCAGTTCTCCGGGATTACCTCCGAACAGAAGGCCGGAGATAAGCACATTGGTGTCAATGACGACCTTCTTCACCTCGATCGCGCCCAGCTGACTGCTTCGGCCACACAATCCTCAGAGAGCCCGAGCTTCTTGATTTTGGCGCGAATTCCCTGGAGATCGGCCTCAACGACCTTAACTGGCTTTAAGAGCACGAACCCGTCCTTGATATCAACGTCAAAGTATTTCACATCCTGGAGCTGAGAGATGATTTTCTTGGGTATGGTAATCTGGTTTTTGACGGTAAGCTTTGCTAACATTTCCTTAACTCCTTACTTTCCGATAATAATAAATTAATACAATCTCTATACGAAAAACGCAAGTGCTTTTATCAGAGAGCCAAATAATGCCGCAATGTAGACCCTCGCCTACCCAAAAGCCATCAAATTGCATAAGAAGATTCCCCCGGGCATGACGTATATATCATAGGAATAAGGACATCATGAGTGCTACTTTATGGTGGGTGAGTATTGGGTGAGAAGGTGATTTTTTCTTAAATGTGGATATGCTTATCTTAGACAGGAAGAAAATTCCACGATTCAAGTCCTGCCCCCCAATTCCTTCGTTAAAAAGAGAATCTTGATCCCGAAAAATGTCAAAAGTAAAGATTTGCCTCCCGGCTTATTTTATCAACTTCGAATAGCCACGGGGTAAGGCGAAACGCAGCGACTTCATGATCAGTAACGCATAAATAACAACTATGAACCCGGAAATCAGCGAAGAGATAAAGGCAAGGGCGACTCCGAGACAACATAGAGAAATCTGTATGAGGACGATGGCAAGGTTACATGCCTTGCCCCTTTTCACCTTTTGATCAACCGTCGCCGGCATTTCAAAAGGGCTCAAGGGCTTTGGGTTGTCGATTGCATTAATGACTTTGGCAAGTGTGATAGCACCGACGCCCAAAATCACCAGCCACATCTCATGCCCTCCTCCGTGCCCAGCATTACCTATACAGAAAGCCTTGTCCGTATCCTAAACTAGCTTCCTTCTGGCTTCAACCCAATTCCTTGGTACGATACCGTATAAGAATCACTTTCAGGTGCCGATGTCAAGGGTGGTGAGGTGGTTCCCACTCCTTTTGCGGGGAGCTGATTGGGGCAAAAGAAACGCTTTGATCCCGAAAAATGGAAAAGTAAAGATTTGCGCCCTTGCCCGCCAGACTTATGGCGGGCCGGCTCACTTCATCAACTTAGTTTTTTAAGGGCGTCCCCCTTGATTAGACTATGGCAGCCTCTCCAAGTCCCTCAACCTTGGTAGGTTTTTGTTCAGCAATCCATAGGTCTAATTTTGCCTGCATGTATAACCAGCTTTCAGGGGATGTCTTTGTTGCCTTACTTACCCTGACTGCCATTTCTGGACTCATTGATGCTTTGCAGTTAATTAATGCTGACAATGTCTTTCGGGTGACTCCCAAGCGTTTCGCCGCTTCAGTTACAGTTAAACCAAGAGGTCTAATAACATCTTCTCGTAAAATTTCTCCAGGATGTGTAGGTTTTCTGAGGTCAGTCATTGCAAGCCCTCCTCTGTTTAATGATAATCTCGATAATCAACGGCCACTGCATCAGGTCCATCAAACTGAAAAGTGACTCGCCAATTGCCGGTAACCCAAACTGACCAAGCTCCTTTTTCCTTACCAGAAAGCGCATGTAGTTTGTAACCAGGTAAATTCATATCCTGAGGTCTTATAGATGCATCTAAGCGGTCTAAAACTCTGGCAAGTTTAGATGCGTGTTCTTGGTTAATACGGCTTCGGTCATCGCTATGGAAAAATTTTGCCAATCCTTTATGCTTAAAAGATTTGATCATTCACTATTCTCATTTTTTCTATGGAGTATTTTAATGTGTAACTTGTAACGTGTCAAGTATCACTTATCATTTCTGGTACCTCATTTTACCAGAATCAGTTTTCAAGGCGATTGTCAATAGATCGAGGGCTTGCCCGCCGTTCTTCTGGTGGGCCGGCTCACTTCGTCAACTTAGTTTTATAAGAGTGCCCCTCTTGACACATGATGCTAGAGTTATTCAACCTAGTCAAGGATGTCCCCAATTTCTTATTACATGTATTTGATTTTTCTCGCCTCTCGCAGTATGTTAACAGAGTAGAATCCTCATACATTCAGATATGTCAATAGGAGGCACATGTCATGGTTCCCTGGGAAATCTATATCAT
>JAUVXZ010000163.1 GCA_030603345.1 Pseudomonadota bacterium | reverse complement strand
CTGGGTTTTATTATTAATGGGTCCTTCCTCATCGAGTGGATATTCAGGTATCCAGGAATCGGTTATTTGTTCGTAACTGCAATAACGGCTATGGATTATAACGTTCTTATGGGATGTGTGGTGGTTAGCATGTTTTTTGTTCTGTTGGCCAATCTACTGATAGATTTGCTATATCCGTTAATCGATCCAAGAATAAGACGGGGTGAGTGGTAATGTTGAAAGAGACAGGCACTAATTTCCTAGTAAGATCTTCTAGAATCTTCAAAAGCTCCCTTAAACTCAGAATAGGAATAATCCTTTTCACGGTGTTAGTAATCAGCGTCATTCTGGAGCCCGCCATAAATAATTACCGACTGGGGGGACATGAATCAACCGAAATTGGCGTATACGATGCTCTTCTGCCCTTTACTTTTGAGCATCCTTTGGGTACTGACCATTATGGAAGAGATGTTTTTGCTTTGCTTCTCACCGGGCTTAAATACTCACTATTCATAGGTTTGATGGCGGGAGGCCTGGCAACACTTGTAGCGGTGAGTCTAGCTCTGATCGCCGGTTATAAAGGGGGAAGACTGGAGACTCTGGTAACCACCTTCACCAACGCGGTATTGATTATCCCCTTATGGCCCATCCTGGCAATAGCAGTTCTGTTTGTGGAAAGAGCGGATCTTATGTTGATTATTGTAATTCTGGCCTTCTTTAGCTGGCCCTGGGCTTGCCGTCAGATAACGCCTCAGATCGCCAGTCTAAAGGAAAGGCCGTATATCGAGCTGGCTAAGGTCTCGGGCCTGAGGGATCTGGAGATAATGTTCAAGGAGATTCTGCCAAACTTTCTGCCGTATGTAATAGTCGGATTCTCCTACGCCGTTGCTGGAGCTATCATGGCAGAAACTGCGCTCAGGCTGGTTGGCTTAGGTCCGGGGGCGATTCCTTCCCTGGGTTTGCTGATAAATTGGGCCATGTATACCGGGGCTCTGGCTCAGCAACACTATGTCATTGTGCTCAGCCCGATCTTACTTCTGGTGCTCATCTTTGTCTCACTTAACTTCATAAATATCGGATTAGACGAGGTTTACAACCCCAGGCTCAAGAAAATAACGGGACTGTGATACAATGCAAGCAATACTGCAGGTAGAAAATCTGAGGGTCTATTTTACCACTATCGAAGGGGACTGCAAATCTGTGGATGGGGTATCGTTCAGAGTGTATAATAAAGAGATATTAGGAATAGCGGGAGAGTCTGGCTGTGGAAAGTCAACCTTGATTGAGGGCATTTTGAGGCTGGTCAAATCTCCTGGCTACATCAAAAGCGGAAAGGTTTTATTTGCAGGTTCGGACCTATTGCGCCTGAAGGAGAGGAACCTTCGCAAAATCAGATGGAAAGAGCTATCCTACATCCCTCAGGGCTGCATGAATGCTCTAAATCCGGTCTTGAGGATTGAAGAGCAGATAGTGGACGGCATAGTAACACACACCGATCTTTCTGGTGAAAAAGCAAAAGAAATGACTTCATCGGCGCTTAATGCCGTGGGTATGCCTTCAGAAGTGGCCGGGATGTATCCTCATGAACTGAGCGGAGGTATGAGGCAGAGGGTTGCCATAGCTATGAGCACCTGCTTAAGACCCAGTCTGGTACTTGCCGATGAACCGGTAACCGCCTTAGACGTTATCATGCAGAGATTGAACCTGCAAACCATAGCTGAACTGAAGGAGAGGTTTGGCATGACAGTTGTTCTGGTGGCTCATGATATGGCTTGCCATGCGGAGATTTGTGACAGGATATGTATCATGTATGCCGGTAGACTGATGGAGATTGGAATAGTTGACCAACTATTCCAAAAACCCCTGCATCCATACACCAAGGGACTGCTGGAAGCTGTGCCTTCTCTGGAGAGAAGAAGAGTAAAAAGCATTGCTGGACTTGCGCCCAGTCCTTTGAATTGGCCCCGCGGTTGCAGATTTCATCCCCGCTGTCCTTTTCAAAAAGAGGTCTGTGGAAAAAAGGAACCTGTCTTACGAGAAGTCGGTTCTGAACACTATGTGGCATGCCATCTTTATGGAGACTAAATGACCGAAAAGCTTCTCCAACTAGAAAAGGTAACAAAGGTCTTCCGAAGAGCCGGTCTTGGGTTAGTAAGGGAGAAGAGCACCCGGGCCCTTGATGAAATTTCCCTGACCATGTATCCAGAACCGGCAATAGTCGCTCTTGTCGGTGAAAGTGGAAGCGGTAAGACCACCGTGTGTAGGCTCATTCTAGGTCTGAAAAAGGCAAGCTCAGGACAGATATTGTACAAAGATAGGGATGTCTCTCAATGGCTGGAAAAAGACTGGAAAAATTATAGAAAAGAGGTTCAAATTGTATTTCAGGATCCTTACGGCACTTACAACCCATTTTACAGAGTAGACCGAGTGCTCTGGACAGTTATTAAGAAATTCCATCTTACCTCCAGTGATAGAGAATCGCGCCAACTTATCGACGAAAGCTTGGAAGCAGTCGGCCTCAGACCACGCGAAATCCTGGGTAGGTATCCGCACCAGCTCAGTGGAGGTGAGAGGCAAAGGTTCATGCTGGCAAGAATCTACCTTATGAAACCAAATCTTCTGGTGTGTGATGAGCCGGTATCGATGATAGATGCTGCATTGAGGGCGATGTTCCTGGATCACCTTAGAGATTTCAAGAAACTAGGTATCAGTTGCCTGTACATTACCCACGACTTAAACATCGCCTATTTCATCGCAGATAGCGTGGTGATCCTCTGCTCCGGACAGATTATTGAAAGCGGAAAAACCGAGTCAGTGGTGACAGATCCCCTTCATCCGTACACTAAAGAGCTGATAAGTTCTATCCCGAATCCGGATCCCAGGAAAAAGTGGACTGAGAAATTAGAGGCAGAAAGCGTCGGTTTACAAAAATTGGGCAAAGGAGCAGGGGAACAAGGCTGCATATTCTACGATAGATGCCGTTATGCTATGGCCAAATGCGAAAAAAAGAGACCGTCTCTGGTAAAGACTAAAGATCGGGAAGTGGCCTGTTTTCTCACCCTCGAAGCTAATTAATCTATCCTTTACCGGCTACTTTGGATCCTCTTCATTCAGGATGCACCCAAGAAATAGAGCGCAGCACAGCACAAGATAACGGAGGTCAGAAGGAGAAATGTATGGACTCTGCTCACCGCAAGATTGGAATCTCGAGCCAGCCAGTGAAGAAAAATCCGGGAAAATCAAACAGTTTTGTGGAATGTCTCTCAAGACACTGGAGATGCGCTGCCAGCGGAACATCTACCAATGGCTTCCACAGCAATTCTCCCAGAAGCATGGGGCCATCTATGGTTTCTATGATGCGCGAAGCAAGCGCTTTGAACCGCCCCAAACAGTTAACCTGATCGCCCCCTGGCAGTTGATGGCCGCCTTCGATCGCTACGGTCATGAGCCATCATTGCACAAAGCTATCTGCGCCGCTGAATGGCTCCATCAGAGTGCCTTTGTCGTTAGCCACCCCATGAGTTTGGCAGTTGGGGGTGTAGTGCACCGGGAGGCCAAAGAAGCCTGGACCAAGTATTCGGCGGAATACGCCATGCTAAACCTTGCCTTGTACAGACGCACTGGCAAAGATCGGCCCTATCTGGAACGTGCGCTCCAGAGCGGTGAATTCCTGCTCCAGGCTGCTCGCCACCACTACGCCACTAAATTCCATTTGCAGAAGGAAACCTGGAGTAGGAGGGGCTGGCAGGCCTTTGGTCGGGTGATCGAAGCTTTTCTAACCCTGTACGAGGTAACCGGCCAAGGAAAGTGGCGAAAGCAGGCACTAGCCTACGATGAGTATGCCCTGGGCCTACAAGAAGGCGATGGCTGCTTCTATTTGATCAACGGTGAGTATTATAACAGTGACCTGGCAGCTGATCCCCTGCGCGCTCTGGTGTTTCTCTTTGAGGAGACAAAAAAGGAAAAGTTTCTCAAGGCGGCACGGCGATTTGCTGACTGGCATATTGAGCGGCAAACCCAGCAAGGAGCATGGCCGATCAATATTGACAAAGAGGGGAACATACTCTCACCGCTCATTGGGCCAGGGGACATGCCCAATATTGGAATATCTTTGCTCAGACTGCACAAGAATACTGATGAGGAGCGCTATTTGAGAACGGCCATTAAGGCCTTTCAATACTCGTTGTCAGCGCAAATCACTCCGGAAAGCAATCATCCGTACAGGGAGGACCCAAGGGTAAAATGGGGCTTTTGGTCCTGGCTGCCCTATTATGATTACACGGTATCAGCAGATCAGGCAACTCACCATGTCAGAGGATTGATGTTCCTGATGGATTATCTTGCCAGCCTGCCAGCTGCTTCGGCTATGGTCAGAGGATAGAAAATGATAGTTAGTAGAGGCTCAAACGGCAAACGGCCGTTCAATTACGTTCCTGTATTGCTAGGAAACGGAAACATATGTCTGCTGATTGGCGAAGAAGGAGGGCAGAGGCAGACCAAGTACTTTGATTATGGTAAACAGTTCGGATCTGTAGTACCCATGATCTGGTGGGCAGGAAGAAGATATGATGATCCTTTGCAAAAGCTTATTCCCTTCGGTCACTTCGAAACTGAAATCAAAATGGGTAAGAAGAGCATTAACCAGGCAGCAAAGGTCGCCTGGGAGCAGGAGCTAGACGTAGATAAAGGTCTGGTGAGAACACTCTCGACTTATGATGAAATACATGAGTTAACTTCTGACTTTGTAACTTTTGATCATAACCTTCTGGTGGTTCATAAAGAGGTAAAAGGAGAACAGACCCTAGCCAATCTCGAACTAGTATTCAGGTACATTTTGCACTCAAGCATGAAAGAGCATAGCCTGCCAGCTCAGATGAGAGCAGAGGCCAGGTGGGATTCTGAGCAAAAAATCTTGCGGGTGCATTACAGAGTTGATGGCAGCAGAGACTACCAGGGTGTTGTCCTTTTGTTCTCTGATGTGGAGGTAAAACCAATAATAGACGGAAATACGTTTGAGTTACGTTCAAGCTCTGCCAAAGACTCTCAGGCCAACTTTTTCCTTCTACTTATGGACAACGAAGAGGCCTCAAGCTATCTAGAAGAAGCTATTGAGCTGGCTAGGGTTGTAAAAAAAGATGGATACCAGAAGGTTCTGCAAAAACACTTGAAAGATTGGGAAAGGTTCTGGAGTCGATCTTACATAAACCTACCGGACAAGGATCTAGTAAGCATCTGGAAAACTTGTCTATATCACATTCGCTCCTCTACCACCAAGTGGTCCATACCCACCGGAATCCTAGAAACACACTGGTGGGGCAAGTTCTTTTTCGACGAGATATTCTCTTACCTGGCCCTTGTCAGCAGCAATCATATCAAGTTGGCTGAGAGAGTGCCGAAGTTTCGCCTGCAAACACTGAGCAAAGCTCTAGAGATGACCAAAGGGGTTGGAGCGCGCTATCCCTGGGAATCTACCGAACAGGGAGATGAGGCATCCCCTCCCGGTCCCTGGCGTAACGAAGTTCACCTGATGGCCATAATAGCTTCAGAGTGTTGGACTCATTACCTGTATAACCAGGACCTGGAATTCCTCAGACAAATCTATCCGGTGATTAAGGAATGTGCTGAGTACTTGCGTCAGTGGCATGTCTATGAGCTCAGCGAAGATAAGGCCGTGATAGGTGCCTGTACGGATCTGGATGAGGCGCTTTTTCCGGTCAGAAACCCACTCTATACTCTCTCGGGAACTATACATACTTTCCGCACAGCCAAGCAAGCCTCGCAGATACTTGGTCTCGATGAAGATCTTCGCTCCATTTGGAGAGAGCTTGCCAGAAAACTGAAGAATACTCTTCCTTACGACGGTGAAAAATACGTACCATTTGAAGGAGCCTCTCATCAGAGCCTTGGCTGCTTGGGGATAGTCTTTCCCTTCTGCCTGTTGAGCCCACAGGATCCAATTGTCAGAAAGACAATCTTCGACTTTATGAATAGATGTCGTACATCAACCGGTTGGAGACCCTCCTCCCAGGAAGATTTCTACCTCAAGGGCAGCATGGGCAAAAAAATGAAGGAAAAAGAGAGCTGGATCTGGAATTCGGCTTGGCTAGCTACATGCCTGGCTAGAATGGAAGAGGGAGAACTCCTTGGCAAGATATTTGAGAAAATAAAGCCCCTGACCGATGCCTTTGGCTCGCTTAGTGAAGTGAAGACTTCCAAGCAGACTCTGCATCATTGGTTTGTCACCGCTGCTGGCTCGTACGTATATGCTCTAAATGAGGCACTAGTTCAGTCCAGTCCGGAGGAGATAAGAATCTTACCGGCTATACCCCGGAAATGGGATGAGATATCCTTTAAGCTCAGCTGTCAAGGAAATGTGAAGGTGGAAATGAAATTCTCGCAAGGAAGAGTTCGACAGCTTCACTTGAGCTCTTCACTGCAACAAAGAAAAAGAATAGTCATTCCGGAAGGACTGGTGGGGATACAGTACGGAGTTAGCGGAGGAAGGCTAGTTTGTCTGGGGACAAAAGAGAAAAAAACCATATTTGAGGCCGAATTCGAAGGGAATCTCACTGTCAAGTTCAAATAGCAATGCCGGTAAGGCAAAGTAGAGAAAAAGGATGAGCTACTTGGAATTACCCGATGAGCAAAGGAGGTATACCCCCTTTGGCATCCTGCAAAACCCGGACCATGTGTGGCCCCAGAAGCCCAGTGGCGTGGTGAGATCCTTGGACGTTCTCAAGTTTGGCTGGCTTGTCGGCTTTGGCTGGTCCATAACAGCTGAGAACGCCTCCTATATTCCCAGTCTCGCTCTCGGCATGGGTGTGAGGGATAGGTTCCTTAGTGGGCAAGAGGACTTCCAGAAAGAAAACATAGAGCTCTCATCAGACTATCACAGCAAGAACATAATAAGGCAAAAATGGTTCTATCATGCTCTTGCCTTTTCGGCCTCCTTCAGTCTGGTAGACAGCAATACTATCGCCTGCCAGGTTAAGGTCGCCAATGAAGACCACTGTCCGCATACTATATGGATCTACGGGATTTCAGAGCTTTTATATCGAGGAAAATTAATCATAGCCAAAACTCCTTCCCAGAAAAGAGAAATCCATCTTCAATTCCAGGGAGAAGATCAATACCATAGAAAGCCAACTTTTGCCTTAATCAGCGAAAAAAAGCCAGCTAGGGCTCTCTTGTCCGCCAGCAGGGAGGAAATCAGAAGAGTAATAGGGGACGAATCAACTAAAAATCAGGGCGAAATGGAGAGCAGGCACTATGCAGTTGGAATTCTGGAATTTAGGCTTGATCTGATGCGCCAATCGAAAGACTCGTTTGTGATTTTCCTCTGTAGGTCTTACTCGCGCAGTAGAGCCTCTAAAATCGGTGTCTGCATTGACCAATATCAAAAAGCCATGCAGGCGAAGGTAAAGGAGGATTCAGAGTTCTGGAACAAAAGCTCGTTAATCACCGGAGACTGGCCCCAGAATTGGACCAATGGATTCATTTATGACCTGGAGACTTTGCGGATGATGGTTTCCCCTCCAAGAGGGGTTTTTGGCAATAAGTGGGACATTATGCAGGTAAGTTGGCCCAGGCAGGTCATGGCTGAGACATCTCTTGATATGTATCTTTTGAGTTACGCCGATTCTTCCCTAGCCAGGGAGGTCATATGCGGATTGTTCACTGACGCCTCCAGAGCCAATATTCCCTGCCGGCATGCCGATGGTACATTCAATATGACAGCCGATGATGGCAGCAGGTGTGGAACCTCACCGGCTTGGTGTCTGCCATTTTACCATTACTTACTAGTCTATGAACGAACAGGGAATCTCGATTGGATAAGAAAAATGTACCCTGCCTGGAAATCCTTTATCAAGTGGTGGGCCGAGAACAGATCTGATAGTGA
>JAUVXZ010000050.1 GCA_030603345.1 Pseudomonadota bacterium | reverse complement strand
GCCGAAAAACACAAACAGGTTATCATCGCCGACACAGCTTTGGGGCGAATGGCTGAACCTGAGGAGGTAGCACGTGTTATCGCATTCCTGGCCTCAGATGATGCCTCCTTTATCACAGGCAGTGCCTTACCTGTTTCTGGGGGATGGGGCATTTTGTGACGCTCTTCTCGTCAAAAAAAACCATAACAGATGGGCAATTCGTGATCACCCATCCACTCGGCTCCCTGTTCCTCCCCAAAAGGAATCCAGAATCACCCCTACATTTCGGAATTTCAACAAAAGGATAAAAATAAGGCAAAAAAAGGAGACATCCATTTCACCCTCTCCAACAATGGCGGTCCACTGTAGGGAAATTGCCATTACCAGATAGCTTTGAGATTTTTCCTTCTTCTTATATGTTCTTGCATAACTAATGAGTTTTCCGCCAACCTTAATAAAAAACTTGACTACGCTCGGTTTTGATTATATTCCACCACAAAACACAGTATGCGGTAACAATCCTCATGAGAGAATGGTCAGATAGCAGATTAAGTTGGCTTGCATTAAAAATGATTCCAAATTTGGGGAACATTACCTACAAGCACCTTGTCGAGAGATTTGGTGATCCAGCTACTGTATTCAAGGTCAAACTTAATGATTTACTTGAGGTAGAAGGACTAAGGGTCGAGACTGCAAAGCGAATTTTGGGTAGTGCATGGGAGGGAAACCCACAAGACGAACTGATGGCCATAGAAAAGTCAGGTATCAGGCTCATAACCATGTCAGATTCCTCTTATCCGAAGGATCTCCGAGAAATTCATGATCCACCTCCCCTGTTGTATCTAAGAGGCAATGATATCCCCTCAGACCGGACGATAGTTGCCGTTGTAGGCTCAAGAAACCCAAGTCACTATGGTGTCAAAGTGACGGAAGAGATATGCCAAGCCTTGGCACAAAGGAACATAAGTGTTGTCAGTGGCATGGCCAAGGGAATAGATTCGGCAGCCCATCGAGGATGCTTAAGGGGAAGAGGGTTTACCATTGCCGTTTTGGGCTCAGGCATGGATATTATATACCCGGAATCAAACACCAACCTTTTCAACCACATAGCTGAAAAAGGGTCTATTCTCACTGAGTTCCCTTTAGGGACGCTACCAGAGGCATGGAATTTCCCTACAAGAAACAGGATAATCAGTGGCCTGTCAAAGGGGGTTGTGGTCGTAGAGGCCTCAAAACGGAGTGGTTCTCTGATCACAGCTTCTCTAGCCCTGGACCAAGGCAGAGAGGTCTTTGCCGTACCTGGTAGCATAGACTCCTTCAAAAGCACAGGAACTCATCTCCTTATCAAACAAGGGGCCAGGCTGGTTGAAAATGCAGATGATATCGTGCAAGAGCTTGGATTGAATGATCACAGCCCTGAGCAGGCGGCTATAGACACAAAAGGAGTGTTACCATTCATGGAAGAAGATGAGAAGATGATCTATGACCTCCTGAGCAATTATCCCCTTCACATAGATCACATAACCCTGCACAGCAAAATGGATTCCGCCACGGTAGCAAGCCTTCTAACAAGGCTTGAATTAAAGGGGATTATTATGCAGTTACCGGGAAAAATGTTTGTGATTTCTTGACCTTGTTGCCTTAAAAGCCTATGAATTCAAAAAACTCAATAAATACACCCATAACGAGAAAGATGGGGAAAAAGAAAACAACAGGTTTCAGCAGAGGATCCACCAAAATACCCGATACCACGGGGAAACAATTGGTAATTGTTGAATCCCCGGCCAAGGCTCGGACTATCAACAAATATCTCGGTCCGGACTACGTGGTCGCACCCTCGGTAGGACATGTTCGCGACCTACCCGATAAAAATCCCAAAGGAGCCAAAGACCCTGTCCCAGGGGTCGATCTGGATCACGGTTTCAAACCGAATTACCAGATCATCAAAGGTAAGGCAAAAACAGTCATGGAATTGAAACGAGCAGCTAAAGATGCCTCAGGCATCTGGCTGGCGACCGACCTGGACCGCGAAGGGGAAGCGATCGCCTGGCATCTTGCCGAGGCACTCATGGTCAAACCCGAGCATGCCAATCGTGTGGTATTCAACGCAATTACCAAGAGCGAAATCCAAAAGGCTTTTCGCCACCCCCGTGCGCTTGATATGGACAAGGTCAACGCACAGCAGGCCCGAAGAATTCTGGACCGCATCGTGGGCTATCAGGTTTCACCCCTCTTGTGGAAAAAGGTCGCAGGCGGATTGAGTGCAGGCCGCGTGCAATCAGTGGCGGTCCGGTTGGTGGTCGAGCGCGAACGCAAGATCGCAGCGTTTGTGCCGGAAGAGTACTGGAAACTGACCGCTTATTTCACCACAGACTTAGACAATGCCACCGACCTGGGCAAAGAGTGGCGGGAGTGGCTGGCCGAGACTCCCCAAAAGCGAAACAGCAGAAAGTCAAAAGGCCGGACTGTCCGCGAAAAAAATGGCTGGTTAGCCACGCACAACAGCCTCGCTGCAGAATTGGTTGAAATGGACGGGAAGAAATTTGAGCCGAAAGACAGTGAATCCGCGCTGGCAGCGAGCAAACGTGCAGGTTTTCACCTTCAGGAGCAAATTCAAACACAAGATCCCAAGGCAAAGGGACCAGCACAGCGGATCATTCATTTCCGGGGCCATGTGAAGGGCGGACCAGAGTGGAGGGTGAAGTCACTTCAAACCAAGCGAATCAAAAGCCGTCCTTATGCACCGTTTATCACCAGCACCCTTCAGCAGTCGGCGGCAAACCAACTCGGTTTTCCTGCTCAGTTCACTATGCGCACCGCGCAGGAGCTTTACGAAGGCGTATCGGTCAGTGGAATCGGGTCGGTCGGTTTGATAACCTATATGCGAACCGACTCGACCCATCTCTCAAAAGAAGCCATTAACATGGTCAGAAATTACATCAGTTCGGAGTTCGGCGATCAGTACCTGCCAGCAGCGCCGAATCCCTTTCCCTCATCAAACAAAGCGGCACAGGAAGCACACGAGGCGATCCACCCTACCGATGTTCGCCTCACCCCCGACCAGGTTCGCTCCTCGCTTACTGAGCAGCAATACAAATTATATAAAATCATCTGGGAACGATTTGTGGCCTGTCAAATGACCGAGGCCCTGTGGGACACCACCACGATTCTGATCTCAGGCGTTACCGAAGATGGAGAACTTGTGTTCCGCACCACCGGACGTGTGCTCGTCTTTGACGGATTTCATAAAGTCGTGGGTTTACCTGCCACATCTGACGAGGTAATCCTACCGCAAATCGCTGAAAAACAGCAGCTGGCGGCGATTGAACTTGCTCCCATGCAAAACTTTACCTCGCCGCCACCCAGATACAGTGAGGCATCACTCATAAGAAAGCTCGAAGCAGAGGGCATAGGCCGACCAAGCACATACGCCCAGATTGTTCAGGTGATTCAGAACCGTAAGTACGTAGAAAAAATCCAAAATCTGTTCCACGCAACCCATCTCGGGTCCGTGGTTACTGATAAACTGATCGAAGCATTTCCGGAGATCATGGAAGTCGGTTACACGCGCGACATGGAGCAGCAACTCGATCACATTGAAGACGAGCATACCGATTGGGTGCAAATGCTTAAAAGGTTCTACGGACCTTTCAAACAGAGTCTGGACGCAGCGTACAGAGACATGGGGCATGCCAAAGCGGAAACTCAACCTGCCCCCCATACCTGTCCTCAATGTGGCAGCAACACGGTCTATCGTTTGGGTCGAAATGGCCGATTCCTGAGTTGTTCTCGGTACCCAGCATGCAAATATGCGGCACCAATCAATCGCAACGGAAGCCCTGTTGCACCGGAACAGACCGAGGTAGCCTGTCCCGAGTGTGGCGCACCAATGCTGCTCCGCAAGGGACGTTTCGGGCCATTCCTCAGCTGCAGCAGATACCCTGACTGCAAAGGTATTGTAAACCTCGATAAGAAAGGCTACGTCACCCCGCCAAAAATACCACCTTTACTCACCGATCTCCCGTGCCCCAAGTGCGAAGCCCCATTGAATCTGCGTCGCAGCGCGCGGGGACCTTGGCTGAGTTGCTCGATCTTTCCCAAGTGCCGGGGCAGACTGAGCTGGGGTTTACTCGGCGATGATACTAAGCCAAGGTTGAACCAGGCCCTCGAAGAACATGAAAAGGTACATCAGCAGACAATCATCCGTAAACTCGATGGAAGGCCGTTGGGCAATCACTACAAACCACAGGCCCAACAGCTAGATGAGGCAGGAGAGGAGGGTGAAGATTTGACTTGAACCTTGGATTTTTACATCGAGGGCCACCTCAGACTCCACTGTGACCAAAACCGCCCTCTCCTCTTTCCGTGGGATCAAGCTCCTGCACCTCTTCAATGATTGCCCGAGAAACCCTACTTATGATAATCTGCGCAATCCGCTCACCCCTCTTGATGGTTAAGGGTTCTTTCCCCCAGTTGATAGCAATTACCCGAATTTCACCCCTATAATCCGAATCTATCGTGCCGGGAGAGTTGACCAACCCGAGGCCGTGTTGCAAGGCCAGACCACTCCTGGGCCGAATCTGTGCTTCATATCCTTTGGGAAGGGAAATAGACAAACCAGTTGGAATAAGCCTTATGTCACCAGGTTGTAAGGTAATCTCTTCAGTAATGGCTGCCTGGAGATCAAGGCCAGACGAACCGTCTGATTGGTAGGAGGGCAGAGATAAATCTGGATGACTATCCGATCTCTTGACCTTTACTATAACCGTATCCGTCATAACCCACGTGTTGCGTTTGTTTGATGAGCGGAAATTCCCCTTTTAAGAAAAAGATAATGGGTCCACAACCACCGAATCCCGGTCCACAGGGCCCAGTACTGTTAATGAGACGTTATCTGCAGAAAACACCCTCCTCGAGGCATCTACTACTTCGTCCAAGGTAACCTTTTCTAATTCTGCTATCAATTCCTCCTGAGGTATATATCGGCCAAAAATAGCCTCGTTCTTAGCCAGTTGTATCATGAGGCTGTTCATACTCTCCGCAGCAAGCAAAATTCCCCCTGACAAACAGTCTTTTGCCGCAGCGATATCATTTGAAGAGAGATCTACCTTCTGAATCTTCCTGATGAGCGACCCAATCAGTTCAAGCACCTCATTAACTGCCTCCTTGTCTGTGGCAACATATATCTTTATCGCTCCGGTATCAGTATAGGCACTCTGGTAAGAATAAACGGAATATGCTAGACCCCGTTTCTCCCTGATCTCCTGAAACAGCCTGCTACTCATGTTGCCACCCAGGATAGTGTTGAAAACAGCCTCTGCAAACCGTTCCTCTCCAGAAAGTGATGAGCTCTGAGCACCGAAGCAGACATGAACTTGCTCTAATTCCTTAGGGTAAAAAGATACACCTGGCGTAACTAATGGGATAGGTCTCGCTACGAGACCATTGTGCTTGTCTTGAAGTGGCTCAAAGAAGGGTCTAAAATAGCTAACGAAAACCTCGTGATCTACCATCCCAGCAGCCGCAATAATTACCCTCTCAGGGGAATAAAACCGTGATAAATAATCAAGGATCTGACTCCTTGTAATGGTGTCCACTGTTTCCTTTGTGCCCAGAATCGGCCTCCCCAACGGCTCCCCAGACCAAAATGACTGGTCATGCAGAATCTGAACATATTCATCATGGGTATCTTCCATCATACTAATCTCCTGAAGAACAACAGACTTCTCCAGATCCAGGTCTTCTTCAACAAAGACCGAATTAGTGAATATGTCGGAAAAGATTTCGGTTAGAAATTCGAGGTGTTTATGGAGGGCTCTGGCATGAAAACAGGTTTGTTCTTTAGTGGTAAAGGCATTCGAAAAACCACCAATCGCGTCCAGGTCTTTTGCAATCTGCATGGCTGATCTGAGCCGAGTGCCTTTGAAAATCATGTGCTCTATGAGATGAAATATTCCCCTTTCTTTCTCAAGTTCATCCCTGGATCCTGCATCCACCCAAATGCCTAAGGAGACAGATTTTGCATGCGATACACTTTTGGTAAGTATCTTGGTTCCATTGGCGAGAACAGTCTTCTTAAAGGTCATCTGCACTCCGTCCCAATGCCGCTTTCCTGGAAAGCCGGATCTTCCCATTGCTGTCGATATCGGTAACCTTCACTAAGACCTCATCGCCTTCTTTCAGTACATCACTCACCTTCCCTACCCTATCATGACTTAACTGAGAGATATGTATGAGTCCTTCAGAGCCGGGCAAAACCTCAACAAAAGCCCCAAAATCCATGATCTTTTTTACCTTGCCCACATAGAATTTTCCGATCTCTGCCTCTTTCACTATGTCCTCTATCATTTTTATGGCCTTGTCCGTACCTTCACTCTCGGTAGATGCAATCATCACGGTACCATCATCATCAATATTAATCTGTGTACCAGTTGTGAGACTGATGTGTTTGATCATCTTTCCGCCAGGACCGATAATATCCCTAATCTTTTCGGGTTTAATAGTGATGGTCACAATTCTTGGTGCATATTTGGATATCTCTGATCTGGATTGTGATAGGGCCTTGTTCATTTCATTGAGGATATGTATTCTTGCTTCTCTTGCCTGGTGCAGAGCTTTTGCCATTATTTCTTTTTTGAGTCCGTCAATCTTGATATCCATTTGGAGCGCGGTTATTCCATGCTCTGTTCCGGTAACCTTAAAATCCATATCGCCGAAATGATCCTCATCACCTATTATATCAGTCAATATGGCCACGTTCTCGCCTTCTGAAATAAGACCCATTGCTACACCGGCCACTGGATCCTTAACAGGAACACCTGCATCCATCAATGAAAGGGAACCCCCACACACACTTGCCATAGAAGATGAACCATTTGATTCCACTATTTCAGAAACTACCCTGACAGCATAAGGAAAATCATCCTTCTCCAATAAAACAGGGAGAAGCGCCCTTCTTGCAAGGGCACCGTGCCCAATCTCTCTCCTGCCCGGAGCTCCCAATCTTTTGGCCTCACCAACACTAAAGGGAGGAAAATTATAGTGAAAGGTGAATCCTCTATACGTGTTCCCATAGATTGATTCTATCTTCTGTTCATCACTTTCAGTGCCCAGAGTCGTCATAGCCATGGCTTGGGTTTCACCTCTGGTAAATAGGGCCGATCCATGAACCCTCGGTAAAATGCCCACGAAACACTCAATAGGTCTTACCTCGGTGAAGGACCTGCCGTCGATTCTTTTGCCCTCCCTCAATATCTTATCCCTAGCTAATCTCTTCTCTAGATCGTAAATCGCATCGCGGATTTCTCTCTCCTTATCTTCATATTCTTCTCTGAGTGATTCCATCACATAATCAATGGCCTTGGACATCTTGTTTTGTCGCGCAACCTTCTCAGAACAAGAGAGCGCCTCCTTTACGTGAGATTCACCGATTCCTCTCACCTTGAGCATCAATTCTTCATCTTTTGAGGGAGTGAGAAAATGCCGCTTTTCCTTTCCGACGGCATCTTGCAGCTCTATCTGCATATCAATAATAGGCTGCAAGGCTTGATGACCGAAAAAAATAGCCTCGAGCATGTCATCTTCTGAGACAAACGTACCATCCCCTTCCACCATAACAACATCTGTCTTTGTTCCAGCCACAATCAGATTCAAGTCGCTCTTTTCTTGCTCCTCTAAAGTGGGGAAGGCAATGAGTTTGCCATCAACCCTACCTATCTGTGCACTGCCAACTGGACCTCCAAAGGGGATATCTGATATGGTGATGGCAGCAGATGCACCAAAGATGCCCAAAGGGGCAGGGTCATTCTGTTTGTCAAAGGATAAGACACTGGCGATTATCTGGGTCTCAAAGTTGTAGTTCTGAGGGAAAAGAGGCCTGAGAGGCCTATCTATCAATCGAGAAGTCAAGGTCTCCTTTTCGCTTGGCCGCCCCATATCCCGACGAAAGAAATTACCTGGGATCTTCCCTGCCGAATACGACATCTCTTGAAAATCAACTGTCAAGGGAAGAAAGTCGATACCCTCTCTTACCTCATCAGTGGAAACCACTGTCACCAGGACAACGGTTTCTCCCATTGTTACGATTACGGCTCCGCTGGATTCACGGGCGACCCTACCAGTTTCAATGTTTAAAATCTTGTCATTGACGTGTGCTGTTACATTCTTAGTCATTTCTGTTGTCCTCTCTCGTTGAATTATTTTTCATGCCTCCTATTTCCTCAGACCTAATTCTTGAATGAGCGTCTTATATTGCTCGGGGTCTTTCAGTCTAACATAGTTCAAAAGGCGCCTTCTTTGACCAACCATTTTCAAAAGGCCCCTCCTCGAGTGATGGTCTTTGGGATGTACCTTAAAATGACCAGTAAGCTCATTAATCCGTTTTGTCAAAAGGGCAATCTGAACATTTGATGAACCGGTATCCTTTTCATGGACCTTGAATTGATCAATAATCTCCTCTTTCTCTTTGCTTGTTAAAACCACTTTAATTCCTCCTTACCTAATTATATGAAAACCCTCTTAATATTATATCCATCACTGTCTTCTTCTAAGACTGCAACCAATTCCTCCCCTACTACTGCCTTGATAGAGTCACCTGAATTAAGAGATGAAGGGTTTTGCCCACAAAGTTCCTCTCTGTTGGGCTTATGACCGCGCCTAATCCTTCTTGCTAGTGCATCGGATATTTCGACCTCCATCATCCCTTCCAATGCTTGTTTCAGTGGTATTATCACATTATCAACCCTATTGTTGAAGAGGTATTCACTGACTTGTGTTACCGTAAAGGCATCATTCACATGAAATGGGCCACTCTGCAGTCTTCTCAAGGACGTCAGGTGTGCCCCTGTACCCAGACTTCTTCCCAAATCCGCTGCAAGGGCTCTAATATAGGTACCAGAACTGCAGCAAACCTCAATCCAGACCGTGGTAAGATCTACACGTAAGACGTTGATATATTCAATCCTTACCTCCCTTTCCTGAAGATCGACGGCAACCCCGCTTCGCGCCAATTCATACGCCCGCTTCCCCTTATGATGAAGAGCTGAAAAAACCGGGGGAACCTGCTTAATCTTACCTACAAATTGCTGCGTCTTCTCTTTGATAGTCTCCTTTGGTAACACTCCTGTGTGTCTTATTTTGATGATTCGTCCTGTCAAATCCTGTGTATCTGTTTCTATTCCGAGCCTGAGAGCCGCTCTGTAAACCTTATCTTGGGACATCAGAAAAGGGGATAACTTGGTTCCCTGGTTCAAAAGAATTACCAGTACCCCACTTGCAAAGGGATCCAGTGTCCCTGCATGACCCGCCTTTTTTGCCTTTGTCAGACCCTTAATTCTCTCAACCACCTTGAATGAGCTGGGTCCAGAGTCCTTGTCTACTATTATGATCCCATCCTTTTGAATCATGGCAATGTCTATGGATAGGTGCGGGTAGTCTGCTGTAGAATCATCTGCTCTGCAAAAACCCTTTTGCTTTAGAAAGGAATTCCTGCTTCACCGAGTCCAAACTCCCCTCTTTGGAGAACGCTGCCGCCCTTGCATGCCCACCGCCGCCAAAAAGACTTGCTAGTTCTGCTACATTTACCCAATCATTGGACCGCAAGCTGAATCGGTAATAATCCTTTTTAATTTCCCTTATGAGAACAGCTATCTCAACCCCGGAGATACATCTGGGGTAATCCACAAACCTTTCACAGTTAAGATTGTCAGTGTCCGCCTTTGAGAGTGTGTCTTGTGGGATCGTTATAAACCCAACCCTTCCAGCAGAATGCACCTCTATTGTTTTTAAGGCCGACTCCAGAATGTGCAACCTCTTTAATGTCCATTCATCCATAACCTTGCGTGATATCTTCCATGGATTAACGCCCCAATCTACCAACTCCCCAGCAATAGAAAATGCCTCACTGGTAGTATTGTCGTACTTAAATGAGCCGGTGTCGGTTTGTAGAGCCACAAACAGGTTCTCTGCTATAGTCAAATCCAGCGGTAAATTCGCCAACTTAATCAAGCGATAGATAATCTCGCCAACAGAGGAGCTCTGGGCATCGACCAGATTAATGTCACCAAACCGAGAATTATTTTCATGATGATCTATGTTTATCAAAGGCCCTATTTTAGATAGATGGCAAGAAACCGCTCCCACTCTTTCAAGATTTCCACAGTCCAGGATCAAGCCAGCATCAAATCCCATTTCAATATCAACGGCATCTACCACTCGCTCTATCCCTGCTAAAGAGCTCAAATGATCTGGGATAGGGCCCTCATTGAATAAGACAACCTGTTTTCCAGAAAGCAAAAGCGTTCCACCCAAGGCCAACAGAGAACCAATAGCATCCCCATCAGGATCCTTATGGCTCGCCAAGAAAAATCTTTCACCGTTTTTCACAATATGTGCGATCTCATTCAAAGCCATACGGACCAACACTCAGTCTTGGGTTCTCGTACCTTATCAATGCCTACCCAGGCCGTCTAACCGGCTGCAGATACCCACAACCAGCACCACTATTCATCCGATCCCGGGCCCAATTTTGCCAAAAGCCTTTCCATCTTTTGGCCATAGTCGAGCGATTCATCATACCTAAATTGAATATCTGGGACGTATCGTAATTGGAGCCTCTCTCCTATTTCTCTTCGTATGAATCCTTTTGCGCTTTCAAAACCTTCATGGGCCTCCCTTTTCTGCTGACCCTCCCAAAAAAGGCTGTAATAGACGTAAGCATGTCTCAAATCTTTGCTCATACGCACATCAGTCACGGTGACCCCGTTGAGCCTCGGATCATTAACCTTTCTGAGAAGAAGGTTTGATATTTCCTTCAAAATCTGGTCGCCAACGCGGTGAGTTCTGTTTCCTGCAAGCATAGTGCATGAATGAGTTAGGTATTGATATCGTTCAAAAGTGTTCACTCAATGGTATATTGGTTAGAGTCCGTGTACATAGTTAGCTCTATCCGGTCATGCCCATTTTCTCAAGGCGCTATCTATCGGTCTCAAGGGATGTGGTCAAATATGTGGAGTTTGGATGAGTCAGACGGAGACTCCCAGGGCTTCCACAGTATAAACCCCACACATTCGACCACTGCAAGACCAGGTGGAATTTTTTTGAGATATCGCCTTTCAAAAACAGCCATGACCTCCTTTGAAACGTGAGCGATTACTCACTATGATTCATGCCAACACTTTTGAATGTTACCTAAATATTCAATATTTCAATAGAGGAGTCTACAATCTCCCCCAGGTAGAGGGATTCTAAAAAGGAAAGGATAGTGTCGAGTGACGAATTCACAAATCGCCTATCATTACCTACAGCACTAATCCCCAGTTCAATCATCTGCCACTTGTCATTAGAACCGACCTCAGCAACAGAGACATTGAATTTGTTGCTAACCCTGGCAACAATACTCTTTACAACCTTTCTCTTCTCTTTAAGTGAATGGTTATTGTGGATATACAGGGAAAGCTTAAGGGTTCCAACCACCACATCAAAGCTCCGCTTTCGTCTCCTCAACTACATAAACCTCCAGGACATCCCCGGGCTTTATATCATTATAATTTTCTATTCCTACACCACACTCAAAACCCGACGAAACCTCTTTGACGTCGTCTTTGAACCGCTTCAAGGAACCGATCTGTCCATCAAACATGACTACCTCGTCTCTCAACAGGCGTACCTTGGCGTTTCTTTCAATCTTACCATCAGTTACGTGGCAACCAGCTATAGTGCCCAGCTTGGAGACATGAAATATCTCCTTGACGTCTGCCCGGCCGATAGTATTCTCTGTGTAAACGGGATCAAGAAGTCCGACCATAGCCGACTTAATATCCTCTATCACCTTGTAAATAACATTATAAAACCTTATATCAACTCTCTCCTCTTCTGCAAGACTGCTGACAGTCGGGGTAGCCCTAACGTTAAAACAGATAATTATGGCCTCAGAGGCTGAGGCAAGCATTACATCACTCTCTGTCACGGCTCCGGTTGCCCCATGGATAACCTTTAGTTTCACCTCTTCCGTGCTGAGTTTGGTCAAAGAATCCACAAGAGCCTCTAACGAGCCCTGTACGTCAGCCTTAACTATGATATTCAGCTCCTTTACCTTGCCTTCTTTGATCCTGTCAAAAAGACTATCGAGGCTGAGGGAACCTTGGTTTGCCGCTGTTTCCAATCGAGCGTCAATTCTCCTGTGCTCGCCAATCAATTTTGCCTTCTTCTCATCTTCCACAACGACAAAATCATCTCCGGCCATGGGCACGCCAGAAATTCCATAGATTTCAACGGGCATAGAGGGAGACACTGATTTTATCTTCTGTCCTCTATCATTAAGCATCGCCCTTACCCTTCCATAGCTCTCTCCGCACAAAAAGAAGTCACCTTGCTTCAGGGTACCATTACGAATAAGAACCGTAGCAATTGGACCTCTATTCTTATCCAGCCGAGCCTCTATGATTGTTCCCCTCGCCTTCTTTTTGTAGTTTGCTTCTAACTCTAGTATCTCTGATTGAAGTAATATAGACTCAAGAAGCTCCTCCAGACCTTTCCCTGTTTTGGCCGACACATAACTGAAAATGGTATCACCACCCCACTCCTCTGCCAAAAGGCCATATTTTGATAGCTCTCTCCTGACCTTTTCTGCGTCTGCGCTTGGCTTGTCCATCTTGTTAACAGCGGCAATGATAGGAATGTTGGCTGCCTTCGCATGATCAATGGCCTCTGTGGTTTGTTCCTTTACCCCATCATCAGCGGCAACAACCAATACAATCAAATCAGTTACCTGTGCGCCCCGAGCCCTCATCGCAGTGAACGCCTCATGTCCGGGTGTATCAAGAAAAACAATATCGCCATGTGGAGTATGGACATAGTACGCTCCTATGTGTTGGGTTATGCCACCGGCTTCTTTGTCAATAATCTTTGACTTTCTGATATAATCCAAGAGAGATGTCTTCCCATGGTCTACATGTCCCATTATGGTAATCACCGGTGGTCGAGCAGAAAGGTCTTCAGGTCTGTCCTCTTCTTCGGTAAGAATACCCTCCTCTTCAAAAGATGAGAGTTCCAATTCATACCCAAACTCACCTGCCACAAGAGAGGCAGAATCAAAGTCAACCGTCTGGTTGAGGGTGGCCTTTATGTCTATCTCCATCAATTTCTTAATGAGCTCGCCTCCCTTGATCCCCATGCGCTTTGCCAGCTCAGCAACACTGATCACATTAGGAACCTTTATCCTTCGTTTAATAGCCTTCGGGACAGTTATCTCTGTTTGTTTGAACTTCTTCTTGTCAAGCTTAGCCTTTGTCTTTAGTTTGGCCTTGCCGACAAAGCCCCTGCCAACGTCCCCATAGAGGTCTTTCCGCTCAAAGACTTCCCTCCTCCGCCTGCGAAGTTCCCTCTTGGGAGTCAGCTCTTCCTTCTCCTCTTTCCTTCTCTTTTTTATCTCCTTTTCTTTCTTACCTACCTCCTCGGAGGGCAATACGATGTCAACTAACGGCATCTTGGTTACAGGTTCCTGGATTTCCGGCTCAGGCGGCTGAACTTCTGCTAGCTTTATTATCTTTGCCGGAATAGTTTTAGGCTTAGTCTTCTTTTTCTTTTCAATCTTGGGCTCAATTTTTCTCACCTGCTGGTCAACGGCAGGTTTAACTTCCAACTCCTTGGCTTCCTCTTTTTCTTCCTTTCCTTTCTCTTCCAAAACCTCTGATACTTTCTCCTCCGGTACCGAAACAGTCTCCTCAGGAGATGGTTTAACCTCTTCTTCAATTACCGGTCCCTCTTCCTTGATCTGTTCCGGCACTTTAGAAATGATCTTTTTTCTTCTGCGTATGATAGTTGACTTTATCCTTTTCTCCTCAAAGACTTCACTCGTTGCACCTGAAAGATAGTCCTTAGCCCGGGCTACATCATCTCTATCGAGAGCACTCATATAATTATTGATAGGCAAACCGGCGGCCTTCAATTTCTCAACCAGTTCACCGGAATTCATGTTCAGTTCTTTGGCTAACTCATAAACCCTTACCTTACTCATGTAACCCTCCAGGCAATCCTTCCTTTTCTTCATCCCATACGTCTTCACTATCAACGCTTAACGACTGTACGTAATCAAGGGCCCCCTGTATCAAATCTCTGGCCTTTTTGTCACTGATACCCTTAATGATTGCCAAATCAGCTGGCTCGGCCTTGGAAATATCTTCCGCTGACCTGTACCCCATCTCATACAAGGCAGTGGCCAATTTGTCACCAACACCGGGAAGCATGTGCAGAGATTTATAACCCTCTCTCAGCTCCTTGTTGTACTCTGACTCACCATTCACATCCAGTTTCCAGTTGGCAACTCGGGATGCCAGCCTCACATTCTGACCCTTCTTCCCAATGGCAAGAGATAACTGGTCGTCCGGTACAACCACCTCCATAGCTCTATTCTCTTCGTCAACTATTACCCTCAGGATTTCAGCTGGGGCCAAGGCATTGCATACAAATTTCGCTGGATCAGGATCCCACGGAACAATATCGATCTTTTCACCCCTCAGCTCTTGTACTACTGCCTGCACTCTCGAGCCCTTCATCCCAACGCAGGCTCCTACAGGATCAACATCCCTATCCTTTGAAGCAACGGCTATCTTTGCTCTACTACCAGGCTCCCGAGCTACCTGCATAATCGTCACAATGCCTTCGGAAATCTCTGGCACCTCACTTTCGAAAAGGGCAGACAAAAAGTTGGGGTGTGTTCGAGATAATATAACCTGGGGACCCCTGCTGAACTGCCTAACATCATAGATGAAAGCCCTGACCCTATCGCCCTGTGTGTAGCTCTCCTTGGGGATTTGCTCCTTCAGGGGAAGCTCGGCCTCTGCTTTGCCCAGATTAGCAATAATCGCCCCTTTGTCGAAACGTTGAACGATGCCATTAATGATCTCCCCTTTCCTATCCCTAAAATCTTCATAAACCGCATCCCTCTCAGCTTCTCTTAACCGTTGCATGATTACCTGTTTGGCTGATTGCGCCGCTATCCTTCCCAAGGCATCGGTATCCATCTTCATGCCTAAACTGTCACCGATTTCAGATTCTGGATCAAGCTTCCTGGCGTCTTCCAAAGATACTTGAAGCCTCTCATCTGTTACCGTGTCAACTACATCCTTGAACTCAAAGACCTCAATTTCTCCCATTTCCCTGTTAAATGTCACCTCTAACTCATACTCGAGGCCAAATTTCTTTTTAACAGCTGAGCGAACAGCCTCTTCCAAGGCCTCGATCAGAATTTTCGCATCAATCCCTTTATCTCGACTGACCTGTTCGATCGTTCTCAATAAATCCGTAATCATCTTCCGTTCTCCACCAACATATCATTTATTATATTCGTATTTTAATCTGGCCCTCTCAATCCCCTCCAAGGGTAACTCAACGACATTCGTATCATCCAGTGAAAGATGGATTATTCCTTCCCTGACATCTGCAAGGCGTCCGGTAAAATTTCTCCTGTTGTTGATAGGTTGTGACATAGTTACCTTTACCATCTTGTCAATTGAGCGCATAAAATCACGCTCCTTTTTCAAGGGCCTGTTGAGCCCAGGAGAGGAAACCTCAAGGACGTAAGGATAGTCGATGATATTTTTTGCTTCAATATGATCCCCGAGCTCTCGGCTAACCCCGGCACAATCGTCCAAAGTCACGCCACTTTCTCTATCTATGAAAACCCGAAGGATCCATCTACCATTTTCAGAAAGGAACTCCGTGTCCACCATCTCCATGCCACGCGAATCTAACAGAGATTCAGCCACGGATGATACCTCATGAACAATTCTTTTATATTCTGATATCATCAAGAAGCCTCTTACATAAAAAGCGGGCGCTAAAGCCCGCTCCCCAAACTTACTCGCTTGTAGTCAGATTTGACTCATCCGCTTTTCAAAGTAATAATTTTTCGCCTAGCAACCGCTTTCTACCTCGAAAAGGGAACAGAACTCTTTTTTCACCCAATCTGGAGCGGGCAACGGGGCTCGAACCCGCGACACCAAGCTTGGGAAGCTTGTACTCTACCAACTGAGCTATGCCCGCCCGACTAAGTGTTTAGATCTATAATAGAATATCAAGGGATAGTCAAGTACAATTTACAAGGTGTCAGGGTAACCTCAAAGTCCAGGGTATGGGTGTCTTTTTTTTGGATTATGCCTATAACGACACTTTGTCATTCTGAGGAGCTAAGCGACGAAGAATCTAGTATCATCCGACAAATCGTAGATTCTTCGCTCTCCCGCCTAGCGGGATCACTCAGAATGACATCTCAACCAAAGTGTTGCTGTAGGG
>JAUVXZ010000326.1 GCA_030603345.1 Pseudomonadota bacterium | reverse complement strand
AAATGGTGAGTCTCCAGTTTTCCCTGAAGAAACAGCGATTTCATGAGCATTTGTTCAGGGAGTCTCCTCATCTTGACAGCATAGTCTACAGCCCCTGTACCTTGTTTCGCGATTCTATAGATCTTACCACCATACAGGATTGGCAAAACACCGATATACACATCCTTTGATAATCGTCTGTTGAGAATGATTTCCTGCTCACAGTAATAGCGTCTCTTCTCAAGGGTTGAAAAGTCTAAGAACCCAAAATTTACCGGCTTTTTTACCTTATAGACAAATTCATCTGCCAGGAAAACCACAGAGATATGGGTTTGAACAACAGAGACTTTTTCTGTTCTATCCGGAAGAGAGGCGGGATTTGAAAGGTCATCAACCATAGAAGACATTTTTGTCTCCTCAAATGCAGTAATCAGCCGCTGTTTCTGTCTCACACAGCGTTTCCCTTTGTTGGGAGCATACTAAAGATCTGTTAAACATGGGTCAAGGATAAAATTGGTAAACCAGGTTGACTTTGTTTTTGACTTAATCTATGTAATTTGTCAGTTATCACTTGTCATTTGCTAGTTCTATTTCTAAGTCCTTCGATTCATAAGTTCGAGGACGAACTTATTTACTCAGGACTTAGCGCTGCCCTCGGCCATGAACTCGAGGCCGAATGGAGTGAGCAAGACCTCGTAATCAAGGCGGCAAAATACGTCACCATATTTGCGAATCGAAGCACTAAGCCTTTACTAATTACGGATTTCAAGGTTTAACCGCAGCATATAGCATAAAACTCAACAAACACAATGAACTCAACAAACACAAAAGACTCAACATACTCAAGAATAACCGAGGCAGCCGATTTTATTCGGAAGAACATCACCAGAGAGCCTCTTGTTGGGATGATTACTGGCACCGGGCTTAGCTCTCTTACTGATGCCATTAAAATTGATCATAGTATCCCCTATGAGCAGATCCCTCATTTCCCCAAAGCAACGGTTCCTGGGCACGCTGGCATCCTTGTTTTTGGCAGCATGGCGGGAAAACAAGTTCTTGCCATGCAGGGAAGATTTCACCTCTACGAGGGATACACGGTTAAAGAGATCACCTTTCCGGTAAGGGTTATGGCAGTCTTAGGGGCAAAGTACCTCTTTATTTCGAGTGCAGCTGGTGGATTAGATCCTTGTTATAAACCCGGAGAATTAATGCTGATTACCGATCACATAAATCTTACTGGCACTAACCCCCTTGTCGGAAGAGATCTGGAGGAATTCGGACCTAGCTTTCCAGATATGACATCCGCCTATGACAAAGATCTGATCTCCCTGGCTCGGCAAAAGGCAGTGGAAGCAGAGATTACCTTGAACCAGGATATCTATGTGGGTATCACAGGGCCAAGTCTTGAAACACCTGCTGAGACAAGATTTTTAAGAAGCATCGGCAGTGATGCAGTGGGGATGTCAACGGTTAATGAGGTGATCGCAGCTGTTCATTCTGGGCTCAGGGTATTAGCAATTGTAGCTATCACCAATGTTAATCTTCCTGATTGCATGACTGGCACGTCCATTGAAGAGGTGATCGCTAATGCAGAGAAGGCATCCCCCTCATTAGCTCGGCTATTCACACTAATCCTTGGTAGTTTTGAAAAATGAACGCAGCAGATATTCTGGTTTTTAATGGAACTATCCTTACCATGGATGGTCAGAATAGGGTAATCTCTGATGGCCTTTTAACCATAGAAGGGGATCGGATAAGTTCTATCAGGAAAAACGGAAAAGGCTCAATAAAGGCACACAAAGAGATTGATGCTGAGGGCGGCCTGATACTTCCTGGTCTTATCAATAGTCATACCCATGCAGCTATGACTCTTTTCAGGGGTCTAGCAGACGATCTTCCCCTTATGGAGTGGTTGAATAACTACATTTTTCCTGTGGAAGGGAAGATGGATGCTGATTTTGTGAGGGTGGGGAGCCTTCTGGCATGTGCGGAGATGATACTGTCAGGAACGACGACCTTTTGTGATATGTATCTTTTTGAAGAGGAGGTGGCTAAGGCTGCAAAAGAGTCTGGAATGAGATGCCTTGTTGGAGAGGTCCTCTACGATTTTCCCTCACCAAACTATGGGTCAGTGGAAAAAGGATTTGCGTATACCGAGGGGTTGATCGAAAGATGGAAGGAAGACGCCCTGGTAGATATAGCAGTCGAGCCCCATTCTCTGTTTACTTGCGGGGTGGACCTCTTACATAAAGCAAACGATTTGGCCCTTAACAGTGACGTTCCTCTTATTCTCCATGTGGCAGAAACAAGAGCAGAGTTAGAGCAGATCGAAAAACAATATGGTAAACGCCCTGTTCAACATCTGAAGGATCTCGGTCTTCTGGGCCCTCATCTGATTGCTGATCACTGTGTGTATATAAACGAATCGGAAATAGAGGTACTTGCGCAGCATAAGGTCAGTGTGATTCATAATCCGGAGAGCAATATGAAACTTGCATCAGGCTTTGCCCCTGTACCTGAGATGATAGCAAAAGGGGTAACGGTCGGTTTGGGTACTGACGGATGTGCCTCCAATAACAATCTGGATCTTTTCGCTGAGATGGACATGGCGGCAAAACTC
>JAUVXZ010000222.1 GCA_030603345.1 Pseudomonadota bacterium | reverse complement strand
AATATAGTACTATGCGGACTTGGTGGACAGGGAATCTTGTTCATGACCAGAGTGCTGGCCCAAGCCGCTCTGGATAAAGACTTTAATGTCATGGGGGCAGAGACACACGGCATGGCCCAACGGGGCGGTTCAGTGATTTCTCACCTCAGACTGGGAGAGGTTCAAGGTTCGCTGGTGCAGACTGGTACCGCAGATCTTTTTCTGGCCCTCGAGGAGAATGAGGGCTACCGAAATGTTCCCTTCTTAGCCACAAAAGGAAAAATGTTTGTCAACACGAATTCACGTCATTTTCCGAGACAAGAGGTGAAGGCATTTTTGGACAAAAGAGGGATCATCTATCGGGCCGTACCCGCAGGACCAATAGCCTTGGAACTGGGGGCCCCACGGTCTTCAAACCTGGCATTGCTGGGGTTTTTTTCCGCCTTCAATGAGGGACCTGTGAGCCATACAGAACTAAGACAGACCATTGATAAGATCAGCCCAAAGAGACTCAAGGATATAAACCTCAAAGTCTTTGAGGCCGGCTACGAGAAAGGGAAAGCTTTTTGATTGACAAAGGCCTGCCGATATGGTTATTTTAACATATCTTATGGTTATATTATAGCTATATTATGGCTATCTGGAAAGGAGGTGGTGTAAGGAAGTTTACAGTAATCATTTATGTATCAATCGATTCCAATAAACCATAAAGGAGGGGAATCATGAAGAAGAACGGTTTGCTTACCATATTGTTTGTTTTTTGTTTTTTAGTCTCCCTAACCATTGTTTCTGTGCCTGGCATAGAGGCAAAAACCATTAATCTTACCTATAGTAACTTTTTTCCACCCACCCATGGCCATGGAATTCAAGGCGCTAACATGGCAAAAGAGATCGAAAAGAGGACTAATGGCCGCGTTAAGGTCTCTTACTTTCCTGGAGGCACGCTAACCAAGCCAAGAGTCTGTTATGATGGTGTAGTCAAAGGGATCTCTGACATCGGCATGTCATGTTTTGCATACACACGGGGCAAGTTTCCGGTCATGGAGGCGGTAGATCTTCCATTCGGTTATAAAAGCGGCAAGGTTGCCACCAAAGTAGCATGGGAATATTACAAGAGGATGAATCCGAAGGAGTTGCGGGATGTGAAGGTACTCGTGATTCATGCCCATGGACCTGGAATACTCGCTGCCAGGAAAGACGTTAACTCTCTGGATGATATTAAGGGAATGAAGATTAGATGTACCGGTCTCAGCTCAAAGATTGCCAAATATCTGGGCGCAGCCGCGGTAGCCATGCCTCAAAACCAGGCCTATGAGGCCCTGCAAAAAGGGGTCGTCGAAGGCACTTTCTGCCCGATCGAGGTTCTCAAGGGATGGAAACAGGGTGAGGTTATCGATTATGTGATCGAGACCAAAGCCCTCGGCTACACCACGGCAATGTTCGTGGTTATGAACAAGAAAAAATATGAATCCCTCCCACCTGATATTCAAAAAATCTTTGATGAAGTTGGCGAGGAATGGGTTGATGTACATGGAAATGTCTGGGACAGTGCTGACAGAGCAGGTTTAAAGTTCGTGATAGAACTGGGCAAGAAGATCCACGCGCTGTCACCGGCCCAAGAGAAACTATGGCTACAGTCTATTAGCCCGATCATCATTGAGTATCAGGCAAAGATGGAGAAAAAGGGTCTTCCTGCAAAGAAGGCCGTTAAGACTCTCAGACAATTGATTGCAATAAATCAATAATATACACTAGATAAACAAATCTGAATCAAACATGAAAGGGGTACCAGGGAGTCCTGGTACCCCTTTTGTCATACCTTTTTTGTCATTTGTCAGGTTCTCATTAACCACTCGCCCTAAATTCCTTACATGCGTGAAATGAACATCCTATTTGTCACTTCTACAAATGACTAGCGAAGCTCCGCCTTCCCCGCCCGCACCCCAATCCTATCGGGGGCGGGCAAACCGACAAGGCACGATGTCAGTAAGAAAATACGAAATACTGAGTAATGTTTATGGGTTACGGTTACGATGCCCGTTTCGGTTTTCGGTAACGTCTTTCGTCTTTTTATTTCCACGTTACCTTAACCGTTGCCGATACGGGCTTCGTTACCCTAACCGTTACCCTAATAAACCAGCAAAAACTTGACATAAATTTTAAGATCTCGAGTTATGAAGACATCTGGTGACAAGTGACAAAGGCAGACACTCTGTCCTTATCACATGAGGCCGGGTAGAAAAAGGACTATTTGGGGAAAGGTTAAAAGAATTGCCACACACGCTAGAAGGGCCAGGACAAAGGGGGCAACCCCTCTGAAGATAACCTCAAGGGGAACATCCTTCACAATACCATGAACCACATATACATTCACCCCTACCGGCGGTGTGATCACACCCATTTCCGTTACCAGGACAATTGCCACACCAAACCATATGGGGTGAAAGCCAAGGGCTGTAGCCACAGGATAGAAGATGGGGATAGTGAGCATAATCATGGCCAGGGCATCCATGAAACATCCACCAAACAGATAGATAAGCACAATTACCCCCATAATAGCATAGCTAGGCAGGGGGAGCGCACTCACCCAATTTGCCAGACTAAACGGAATCCTGGTGATAGCCATGAAGTGACCAAAGACAACTGCTCCGGTGACGATAACCATGACCATACAACTGATCCGGGTTGTGTCCATAAGGGATCTAAGAAATGCCTCCCAGGTTAGCTGCCTCCTGAGAAGGGCAACAAGCAAGGCAAGAAAGGCGCCCACAGCCGCAGCCTCGGTTGGTGTAAAGACCCCAAAAAAGAGACCGCCCATCACAAAGGCAAAAATGATTAGGGCCTCCAAAACCCCGATAAAGGATTTTGCCTTCTCTCTTAGGCTTGTTTTTGGTCCAGGAGGGGCAAGCCCTGGATTTATTCGCACCCGAATATAGATAGTGAGTATGAATAGTAAGGCAAGCAAGATACCCGGGAAGATACCGGCAGCAAAGAGCTTTCCTATAGACTGCTCTGTCATGATGCCGTAAACAATAAAGATAACGCTCGGGGGTATCAATATGCCCAGGCTACCCCCTGCAGCAACGGTACCGGTCGCCAGACTCATGTCGTAGTTGTACCGTCTCATCTCTGGCAGGGTCACCGTTGCCATAGTGGCGGCGGTTGCATTGGTTGATCCTGATATAGCAGAGAATCCTGCACAGGCCCCAATGGTAGCTATAGCCAGACCACCCCTAAAGTGGCCCATAAATACATACACTGAATCATACAACCTTCTGCTTATTCCAGAATGGAAGGCAATTTGCCCCATCAATACAAAAAGCGGGATAACAGTTAAGCTATAAGAAGAGAATGTCTCAAATACATCTTTCGCCAGTAAACTAAGGCCTGCTGTAAGGTTAACTACATAACTGAAACCAAGAAAGCCCAGAAAGGCCATGACAAATCCAACTGGCATCTTGGAAAAAAGAAGGATTACCAGGATAACAAGACCAATTATACCGATAGCGGTCAGACTCATCTATCTCTCAACTTGGCTATAGCGTCTACTAAATCTACAAAAAGGACCAAACAAACAACCCCTGCACCCAATGCAACTCCATATATGATTGGATAAAAAGGGAGTTGCAGCGTTAGGGAAACCTCACCTGACCTTTGGCAATCAATCCCGTACAAGACACTCTGCCAGGTAATAAGGGCAAATAATATGATTCCAAAGACCGAGATGGTAGTCTCAACAATACCCTGCAGCCTTTTTCGAAAGAGCTGCACAATAACGCTCACCGCAACATGACCCTTCTCTGCCAATGTATAGGCCATGGCAAAGGAGACAGCCACTGCGCCCAGAAAGGAGACAATTTCATAGGTTCCTGGGATAGGCTTACGAAAAAAATAACGCAAGAAAATATCTACGCAGGTAAGGGCCATCATAAAAAAAATAGCGGTAGCTGCTATGACATCGAATCTTCTTGCTAACAACAGGGAACTTTTCCGAAAAGAAAACATAACAAAACCCTCGTCACCGGATATCAGGTGAAGGCGAAGTAGCACGTAGCCATAATATGGCTGTACTCTTAGAGGAATTACCGCGAAAGGTCAAGCCAAAAAGGCGCCTGAAACTTTTATAATTGACTCTCAGCCATTCCTCTCATATACTCTACGTGAAAAAGCCTGTTAGTCAGTACATCACCATGTTTTCACTATGGAGATGGGAAGGAGGTGAGGTAGAATCCGGCGGTAGTTTTCTTTAATCTTAACCTAAGACAGGAGGTAGATATGACCACTGGAAGCACTTATAAGATTATCGAGCTTGTTGGGACGAGCCCTACTTCATGGGAGGAGGCTGCAAAAGGTGCCGTGAAAACAGCCTCAAAAAGTCTCAGGGATCTACGGATCGCAGAAATCACAAAACTGGATGTGACCATTGAGGATGGTAAGATCACGAGTTTCAGGGCCAGGATAAACGTTTCATTTAAATATCAGGAAGAGTAACGAGTCTTTTCCTTATCAGATGGCCTGATAGAAGATTTCATCAGGCCATCTGTGTACCTTCGCTTTTTTCCCCTCTTCCCTTACCCCGACAGGGTCTACAGCGCAGTCAAGGATTCTCCCTTTTTTGGTGCCTTTCAGGATAACAGCCCATTTTTCTCTCAATCCCTGTATATCATCAATCTCGCCAAGGGCCCATACCGTGCCACCTCCTCCTGCACCTGCAAACCGGGCACCACATCCCATTCCCTCAGACTCTTGAATTAGCCTGGTAATCATTGGGGTAAAGGCCTGAGGGGTTACTTCTTTCCGTATCGCTACCTCATTCCTGAGCTCCTCTGTTCCAGCTTTCCACTGTCGCTTCTGTAAATGCTGAGCAAAGCGGTTGACAATGCTGTTGAGTTCAATCCAGCTAGATCTTGTGTTCCCTTTCAAAAACTCCTCTATCCATAACCTGTTTATCTTGGCAGATAAATGGGTGCTCCCGCTATAAGCAACAAGAATCCTTTTAGACAGTTCACGTTGCCCCACAGCGTCAAGAAGAGACTCCCTCTCGAATGGTCTCACCTTCCGGGAATAGTTCCAGACCCATTTATTCACCCCACCGAATACCGAAGCTCCCTGATCTTGCAATCCGCACATTCCCATGTTCACTGCATCCTCCAAATGAAATGCGAGATGAAGAATATCACGCTTTCCAAGCTCTTTTTCATGGAGCAAGGCTTTAACCAGGGAGAATGCCTTAATCGCAGCCACAGCAGCAGCACTTGATCCCCCAAGGCCTGCCTTCACTGGAGAGACTGATGTAATTGCTATTTCCAGTCCGTGGAACCCAAACAAAGATGCAACCGCAAACATGAGGCCAAATTGGGAACTAAACGGGACCTGATCCAAAGGGTATGTCTCTTGCGCATGGAAATTCTCAGAAGATATTTTGACCCACCCTGGTTTGTATGGCAAAAGGGTGACGAAGGTCCTCAAATTGAGAGCCATATTTACCGTAGTGGGCTTTGTCCCCTCTAAAGGTAGGGCCAGAGCCTTGATGTCCCAGGTACCGCCAGAGTCAATTCTGCAAGGAGCCGAACTGTTTATGGGATTTTCTTCAAGAAGTTCTTTAAGGCATCTATGGGGTGTGGACATAGGAAGAAAATGGTCACGCAGTTAAAGCCTTTTGAAGCTCCGAAAAGCAGCATCAATCGTTTTTGTTATTGTCTTTTCATTGTGGGCTGCGGAAACAAAGAGAGCCTCGAAAGGCG
>JAUVXZ010000253.1 GCA_030603345.1 Pseudomonadota bacterium | reverse complement strand
GTAATCCTGGTTCAGCAGTCCCTCCAACCTGGGGAAATGATTCCTTCTGAACTGAGTTCATTGATTTTTGGATAAGGGGAATAAATCCCGTGCTGTTCTTTCCCGACTCCACGGGCGTACCTCGCCCACTTGTGTTGGACTGTGGAACTAAGGAGGCTATCTTTAGAAATACTGGGTTCATAGTTTCTCAATCACGAGCTTTCTGTTCTTCAACAATTCACTTACATCATTAGCAACAGTTATACCAAAACTCGTGTATAACTAATTTATCCATTATTCCAATATGTTATAAAACCCGGTGAGATATGTTGGAGGGGAGTGAATGCGTAAAATGAAATAATTTTCCTATTGAAAATGGGGATAAAAGGAAAATATTTCCCTGTCTGAGCAGGGTAACGTCAAAGTCCAGGGTATGGGTATCTGAGCAAAAACCTTGAATCTTTGAGTTTCTTATGGTAAAAAGTTAAAATACGTTGGCACAGGAGTAGGAATGGCTATTGAGATTCGCAACAACTGGGCATTAATGCCTATTACCCTTTCAAAGCAGAATACCCTTCAGGAAAAACTGGCTGCTGGGCCTCCTTCTCAGGATTCACAGGATCCCGTTATGCGAACTGAAAGGATAGAGCCTGAAACCACCACCTTCTGGGAAAAGGGAGCATTTATAGATTTCTATATCTGATTTAGACCCCCTTTTTCTCTTATCCTTCAAATCCTGATACCTCCATCTCCCATACCCTCACCCTCTGGGATTAACCACCGCCTGACCAAATCCTTCAGTGTTTTTTTTGGTCCATCGGTGGTAGCAGTGATGATATCCGATTGAAATATGGTGCCAATGGGAACTAATCGAGACTGTTCATTTCAGTTGGAACTAAGCACCCAGCCTGTAGATGTTACGTATAATCGTAAGCCAGGAGCCTTGTAGGAGGCTTACCACTAATAGCAGAAAGCTATCGTCCGGGAAAGTTACGACATTCTATTGGAATTGGTAAGCTATTCAGAAGCGCAGAAATAACAAATTTAGCCCAGAAGCTCTTCCTTTTCAAACGGTTTGGCAATCTAAATAATTAACTGAATATCTCACAAAGTGGGCTCATCTTTTAACTTCCACAAGCTCTCTTCCCCTTAGTCGCTCTTTTATGCATCCTTGACATATAGGCCTAATTATCCTAATCTCCCCCTTGTCGGTGGGAGAGACAGCCATTTGTTATTTTTCTTCCGGGGAAGGAGAATCACTTGTTGGATTTTAGTATAATATCAGAATTGCAGATACCAAAAATAGACCTCAGCAATATAGAATGGCCAAGGTTTGATCTTTCCAGGATTCGATGGTCCCAGATCCCTAAACTAAGAATCGGTGATTCTGTTGCAAAACTTCCCATTGTTCAGGGAGGAATGGGGGTTGGAATATCCCTTTCAGGGTTGGCTTCTGCAGTGGCGAATGAAGGCGGCATAGGCGTAATCGCCGCAAATTCAATAGGGATGCTTGACCCTGATTATTATGCCAGACACAGAGATGCCAATGTAGTAGCCCTAAGAAAAGAGATAAGAAAGGCAAAAGAAAAGACCTCGGGCATCATTGGGGTCAACATTATGGTGGCTGTGAATGATTTCCATGCGCTTCTAATGGTCGCAATCGAAGAAAAGGTCGATATGGTCTTCCTCGGAGCAGGACTCCCGATTAAGGGAATCCCTGTTGAAGAGCTCAGATCAGCCAGAGTCAAAGTGGTCCCTATTGTAAGCTCTGCAAGGGCAGCCGGGCTTATTTTCAGGTCCTGGTTGAAAAAATATAAGGATATCCCAGATGGTGTTGTTGTGGAGGGGCCAAAAGCAGGTGGGCATCTGGGATTTAAAGAGGACCAAATCGATGATCCTGATTTTGCGCTTGAACGTATTTTGCCCGATGTTGTTGCCGAGGTAAAGACCTATGAGGATAAATTTCGCAGGGCCATACCTGTAATCGCCGCAGGAGGCATTTTTACGGGTGCTGATATCTACAACCTTTTCAAACTTGGGGCGAGCGGTGTCCAGATGGGGACAAGGTTCGTGGGCACACATGAATGTGACGCTGATATCAGATTCAAGGAATCCTATATTTCTTGCAGGGAAGGCGATATAGAAATTATTAAGAGCCCTGTCGGCATGCCGGGCCGGGCTATTGGGAACAAATTCTTAAAGGATGTATCATCCGGGGAAAAGAAGGGCATTAAGTGTGCCTGGAAGTGCCTTAAGAGCTGTGACATCACGAACGCACCCTATTGTATCTCGTTAGCGCTTGATAATGCCAGAAAGGGGGATCTGGAGAAAGGTTTTGCCTTTGCCGGAAGCAATGCCTTTAGGATTGATGAAATAATTTCAGTAAAGGAATTGCTGCAGGAACTGCAAAAGCAATACCTGTGCGCTGAAGAGAAAGGGGCAGGCAGATTAAGGAACAAATATGAAAAGGCCCTTGAAAAGCTTGTTTCCCTGAAAGAAGAGTATTTAATCGGGGTTAGCTCACTGAAAGATGAATATGAGATGGGTATTGAGAAGGGAATCGCAACACTCCGTGAGGAGTATTTAAGATCCATGGATAAGATCCGTTCTCTCAAGACCAAATATTTGAAGGCAGTGGATGATGCCAACTTCTTAAAAAAGGAGCTTATAGAGCTGTTTGAGCGATATTCATTGTTAGGCTTAACACCGAGGAAATTTGAAACAAGCCTTGCCTATAAACACTCTTACGGAGAGATTGAATAGTAGCATTTAAGAGGGTGGGCGCTACCCGGAATCATTAGAACATATATCAAGTTTTGTGCCAAAAAAACAGGATATGTTACGTATAGCTTGCCATAACCTGAAATCTAATCAAATTTCAGTATACATATGGCAGTGGAAACTTCAATATTATTTTGAAACCTGTCCGCTAAAGGTCAAATCTCTATGGTTTGAATGATGAATCTCAATTACTTATTTCAAGATGAAATCGATAAGCTGCACTCATGCCCCATTTTGTTGAATTGCGCTTAAAATAACCGGCGACCGCCAGTCTTAGACTTTGAGAATGTCAACGAACACCCCTTAAAGGGGCGGCTTGAATAAGGACCCTGGAAGGGTCTGGGTTTGTCTCTCACCCCAGTTAAATAAGCTTCGCATTTAACGGGGCAGGCGAGATCACAGAGGCTCAGGGTTTACATGGTCGATTGCATCGTCACCGCCGCTTGTATCCAAAACGTTGTCCTCGGTGAACTCAGCGTGTTCGAGCGACCAGCGGGCGAGAGAATATCAATACAATCTTTTCACTAGGAAAGCTTAACGATGCCATCCCGCAAAAGGGACGGCTTTGGAGAATACTCGGATTGATGCCATTGGTCTGCTTGAGCGGGTCGCAAGCGTTGATCTTGGCATCAGTCACGTTGTTCAGTCCAAAGATGGTACCGGTGAGCAGCAGGCCAACCAGCAACAAGCTGGCGATGGTAAGCCAGGGAACGTCCTTTAAACCGTGAAGAAGGAAAAATCCCAACAGGGGCAACAAGGCAGCGGTGATGACTGTATCCCCACCGATCAAGCGCATGTTGCGCAGGTGGAGACCGAATCTCTGTAACCCCGACTTGATACGGGTCCTCTCCTTGGGTATCAGCTGGACGTCCTTGTTAACAGTACATGGAGCCATACCTTGTAATCCTTCCCTTTTATTACCTATTATTCTTCTTCAATCAGGTCAGGTCAGTTGGCATAACATCCAGGATTATACTATAATTGGTGCCCGGAAGTGGGGGACGAAGGGACTTACTCCTTGAGCTCCATAAGCCGTCTGGCACATTCATCGGCAACTCCAGGAGCAGGCGATTCAGCGCCAGGCATTGTCGCCCAACCGGTTTTTTCCACATAATCGCCTCCCTCCCAGGAGCTTTTTTCTTTCAACTCCTTGAGTCCCTCTTCCCTGTTTGGATCCTTGAGAAACTGCTCGACACAAATCGGTGCCAGCTGGTCTATAACAGCCTTTTCGGCCATTTCCTCAGCTTTAGCTTGGGCAGAGCTGCTTGTCACCACCCATCCTGTGGCGAAAATGACAATAAGCAACACAATCGCACCAACCACGATACCCCAGACAAACGGTTTTATCATTTCTTTTTTCATCTTAGCTACCTCCTCTATATTAAAATCTGAAACACGATCCCTTTGTCCCCCGACTTTCTTGCCTGACCATACAGTAGAAAGTTCTTAGAAACAAGGCTGAATTGTTACGCAAAAAGCATTATTTGATGAAAAGAAGGTGGGCACTAGGTCTCAGAGGAGAATGAACACTTGAGCAAGGTAAAAATTAGTACAGATATCTCATATTTTTACCAAATAGGGCTTTTTGAATAACGTGATCATCACAAAGCAGGATGACTCGTTTCAAATCCAGCATATATATCTGGTATCAGGATGCACCGATAGATCGAACAGATGATATCGTGCAGCAGGGTAAAACTAATCAGAAGGCAGGAAAGGAAAAGCAAGCAGGAGTCATTCTCAGTCAACAGCGCGGATGTTCTTTTTTTTACTATCTTTTTCCATGGTTACCATTTCCCTTTTTGTAATCACCTTATCTACAATCCCATACTCCAGCGCCTCCTGGCCAGTCATGAAGAAATCCCTTTCCGTATCCTTTTCTATCTTTTTCCTATCCTGGCCCGTGTGAATAGCAAAGAGTT
>JAUVXZ010000019.1 GCA_030603345.1 Pseudomonadota bacterium | reverse complement strand
CGCTGCGGTCCATTCTATACCATACCGGAGGCGAAAAAGTATGCCAAAAGACTGGCTGATAGAGAGGGTCTCAAACCCTTTGTCGTATATCCAAGCAAAACTGACTAGTGTTTGTTGTGTGCAAGGATTAATCCGGTTGACAGGCCGGACAGGTCAACTAGCAAGCCAGGCTGATGCCGATCCCCTGTATTCCTTTTCGCCACCTGAAACAGCAGATACATCTGATCTGGACATTTTTGACACCAGCCTCTCTAGTATAGGCCAAAAAGAGAAAAACGTTGCCCTTTGATGAGCTTATTGTCGGCATGGACAGGGGTTTCTTAATAACCGAACTAATGGGTGTTCATATGGTTGATGCCGTCTCCGGAGAGTTTTCATTAGGGGCCTCGGACATGTGGATAGAGAAAGGGGAAGGGGTCTTTCCAGTCAGGGGGGGGTAACAGTTTCCGGCTCAATCCATGATCTATTTTCCGTCATTGAAGAGGTGGGAAATGATCTGGGATTTTTCGGGAGGCTCGGCGCACCGTCGGTCTTGGTGGAGGAGATAATTATCAGCGGACTTTAAACAGGAGACCACTTATGTTCGGCATAGGCATGCCTGAGTTGATCATCATTTTTGTGATTGCCTTGATTATTATCGGACCAAAAAAGTTGCCTGACCTGGCCAGAGCCCTCGGTAAGGGGTTAGCCGAGTTCAGAAGAGCAACCGACCAGTTAAAGGCAAATCTTGATATGGACGACGTTGAGGACGAACTTAAAGGGGTGCAGGAGGATTTCGCCGACTCTGTGAGCGGTCTACTAGACGTATCCGAAACAGAAGAGGAAACAAAACCCAAAGACCCGGTAACATCCGAAACTAGTGAAGAGGAAAGCAGCCGATAGAGTTACGGAGAAAAAAGAGGATGACCGATGAAAAACAGCCATTCTTGGCCCACTTAGACGAGCTCAGAAAAAGACTAATCGTTTGTGCAATAGCCGTAGGTGCCGGATTTGTTGTTTCCTATATCTTTTCCAAACATCTCTTCTCTTATCTCATTCTGCCCCTAACGAAAGTTCTTCCTGACGAGAGCACACTTATTTTTACCAGCCTCCCCGAGATGTTTATCGCCTACATCAAGGTAGCCCTCATTGCTGGTATTATCTTAGCTTTACCTGTCATCTTCTATGAGCTCTGGATGTTTGTGGCACCTGCCCTCTACCGGAGAGAAAAAGGATATGTTGTCCCTTTTGTCGTGTTTTCCACCATCCTCTTCGTTGTCGGGTCTCTATTCGGATACTTTGTTGTTTTTCCTTATGGTTTTAAGTTTTTTATAGGTTTTGCAACTGAAGACATCCAGGCACTTCCGTCTGTAAAGCAGTATTTCTCATTTGCCATTAGGCTACTTTTGGCATTTGGTTTGGTTTTTGAAATGCCTGTTGCCGTCCTCTTCTTGACCAAGATCGGCCTCATCACGCCAGAGTCGATGAAAAAATACCGCAAGTTTGCCATCTTGGGTTCATTTGTCTTGTCTGCAATCCTAACCCCGCCGGATGTTGCTACCCAACTAATGATGGCACTGCCTATCATTATTCTTTATGAGCTCAGTATTCTCATTAGCAGAGGAGTCTATCGAAAAAAGCAGAAAGATTCTCATGCGGCAGGATCCTGATCCCTCGCAAACCACCAGTTGTCAGAAGAACAGAGGAAACCTGCTATGAGCTCAGATTGACACACCCCTATCATTCTACCAGTATTTTTTCCAAGGTCACGTCATGGTGAAACCTAACCTATTTATCTCTAGGCGGATGGCAGGGGCTGGGTATCTTTTTCTGGGTGATGCCTACAACGACACGTTGTCATTCTGAGGTACGAAGCGATGAAGACTCTAGTATCTGCCCACAAATCGTAGAGTCTTCGCTCTCCCGCCTGGCGGGATCACTCAGAATGACATCTCAACCAAAGTGTTGTTGTAGGGTTATGCCCTGACATAGTTTAGATTAGTGGGGCATAATCCAAAAAAAAGACACCCGTACGCTGGACCTTGACATTACCCTGCATTCTTTCCTAAGAGTGCAATTCTTCTCAGACATATATCATCAGGCTGTTGCCCAAACCGAAATCCCGTTTCGCTTGGTCTAAACCGTTTTTTGACAAGTCTAAGGCTCCCTCCAGGCGATGTCAAAACTCACCCTTCGGGCTCAAACAGTTGACATCGCTTATCTTCCACTTCGCCAAGATTTGTTTGCAAAAAGCGTTTTAATGACCGCTCAAAGGGATTTCGGTTTGGGCAACAGCCTGTCATGCTATGACCCAATAGTATTCCGAACGAAAGCCAACATTTCCTCCTAAAGTGTTAACTGGAGCAAACCGATAAGGGTAAAGAGAACACCGAGTCAGGAGCGAGGGCATGAAAAAAGACCTAAAAGCACAAGAGGACCCCAACAAAGAAAAACAGAGATTGCTCTATTACAAGGCCCTTCATGATATTGCCAATCAGATTCATGCAGCCAAGGATATCGATGAGATTTTAATCAGCCTCAAAGACAGCATCTTGAGTTTATTTGATGCCGATCGGATCACCATTTATGTGGTGGATGGAAAAACAAAGGAAATCTTCTCCCGGTTTAAGGTTGGGAATATCCCCAAGGAAATCCGAGTCCCTATCAATAATAACAGCATTGCGGGGTACACCGCCAACACTGCCCATATAACCAACATTGCAAATGCTTATGATCAGCATCAACTGGCCATGATCAATAAGGATATCTCCTTTGACAGAAGCTGGGATACAAATTACGATTATGTCACAAAACAGATATTAAGCGTTCCCATCTTTTTCAAAAAGTATGTTATCGGTGTACTCCAGCTCATCAACAAGAAAAATGGCGGTCGTTTCATCCTTGAAGACCAAAATTCTGCTGTGGAAATGGCCAAGATCTTGGGAATCGCCTTTTACAATCAAAACAAACTTTCCAAAAGGAGAGCAAAACAGACCAAGTTCAACTACCTGATCAGGAATCATATCATCACCGAAAAGGAATTGCAGAAGGTCACGGAGATAGCCCGAACCAAAAGCTCTACCATTGAATCCATCATTATCAACAAAATGAAGGCCAAAAAAGAGGAGGTCGGACGATCCCTTGCCGATTACTACAATTGCCAGTACGTCCCTTTCGACCCCAATTACCCGATCCCACAAGACCTCTTATCAAAACTGAAGCCAGTCTATCTGAGGAGTAATCTCTGGGTGCCCCTGGCCAGAGAAGACGGCACGGTCAAGGTACTCGTAGACGACCCCCAACAGTTGGACAAAATCGATAGCATAAAATCACTGATCCCAGCAGAACATTACGAGCTTGCCATTGGTCTGAAAGAAGACATCATCCAGTTTCTGGACTACTTCTACGGAACCCCTGCTGAACATGAGGAGGGATCAATAGATGAACTTCTCGGAAAACTGGAAGCGCCAGATACGGATGGACCGGAAGACAGCGCCGATCTCCTTACTGAAAATGACAACACTATCGTTCAGCTCGTAAACAAAATCATAAAGGATGCCTACACCAAAAACTGTTCGGATATTCACATAGAACCTTATCCGGGCAAAGCAGGGGCAGAGATCAGATTCAGAATTGACGGAAACTGCCAGCTCTACCAAAACATTCCTTACAATTACAAAAAGGCCATTGTTTCCAGGGTAAAAATTATGGCTGACCTGGACATAACTGAGCGGAGAAAACCGCAGGACGGTAAAATAAGCTTAAAGAAATTTTCACCACTGGATATCGAGCTGCGGGTAGCCACCATCCCCACGGCAGGTAGAGAAGAAGACGTTGTGCTGCGACTCCTCTCAACTGGCAAAACCATGCCCTTAGACGAAATAGGCATGAATAAAAGAGACCATGACCTCTTCCTGACCATGCTCCAAAAAGCCTATGGCATCATTCTGGTCGTTGGCCCTACCGGGAGCGGCAAGACCACAACACTTCATGCTGCTCTGGGCTACCTCAACAGGCCCGAGACTAAGATCTGGACAGCTGAAGATCCTGTTGAAATCACCCAGCGGGGCCTGCGACAAGTGCAGGTATCCCCCAGGATAGGCTTTGATTTTGCCGCTGCCATGCGTGCCTTCCTGAGAGCCGACCCGGATGTCATTATGGTTGGGGAAATACGGGACCATGAGACCGCTTCAATAGGTGTTGAGGCATCACTAACTGGTCATCTGGTACTCACCACACTCCACACAAACAGTGCCCCAGAAACCATCATCAGACTCCTGGACATTGGCATGGACCCCTTCAATTTCTCAGATGCACTGATAGGCATTCTAGCCCAACGGCTCGTAAGGACCCTGTGCAATGATTGTAAAGAGCCCTACCACCCCAGCCGCCAAGAATATGATGGTCTTGTAAGAAGTCATGCTGGTGATTTCGATGCTCTCGGGTCTCCATATCGGGATGACCTGACCCTCTATCGGGCATGCGGATGCGACCAATGTAATAATACCGGCCACAAAGGAAGAACAAGTATCATAGAACTGCTCGAAGCCACAGATGAAGTGAAGTCACTCATTCAGAGCAAGGCTACAGTGGAGGTATTGAGAGACCAAGGCATCAGAGACGGTATGACCACCCTCATGCAGGACGGAATCAGAAAGGTTTTTCTGGGACTGACCGATATTCAACATGTCAGGAAGGTATGCCTCAGATAATTTCACTGAGCGCGTCTGCTTTCTCCTCTGACCTATCGGGCAACCGTTCAGCGTGATCAGTGTAAGATTACAGATGCCCGATATCCTTCCAATTCACGAGCCGCTTAATCCATTTTTTGCTTGAAAGAAACTCACTCATTAGCATATAGTTACTATTTACAGCACCAAGATTTTCTGAAGCCCTTGCGATAGAAGGGTAACGTCAAAGCCCAGGGCATGGGTATCTTTTTTTGGATTATGCCCCACATAGCTTAGATTTCACTATGACGTGACCGTGCTTGCGATAGAACCTTCAAAGAGGATACCCTTACCGGAGGATTTATCAGCGTCAGGTACCGCCTCTGCATTATCACCGGTGGTAAACACTGTTTCAGCTGTCTTCTAGTGTACGTTCGAGATTGCAGGAAAGATTATGAAGTACCGCTGCCAATCATGTAATTACGAGCTCCCAGACATATGGAAGTGGAAGGTTGTTGATCGATCAAAATACCTGATGGTCGTTACCTGTCCTCATTGCAACAATGAATTCATCAGGATGGAATATGATCCTGATACGCCTTACGGATACAAGGTAACTCCTTCAATAATCTTTGTTCCTCAGGGAATCAAGAGGAGAAATAGAATCATCCGGTAGACAATCATGAAGGTGACCACGGTCTATCCATCAGTAGTCATGAGAATCTCCTGCCCGAATTGTGGGGCTGAGGGTAAGGTGAGAAAAGAGAAACCTCCGCAGGGAGACTTCACGGTTGTATGCCCGCGGTGCAAAGAGAAATTCCTGATAAAAATCAATGTTAGAAATTTTTACAGAAAGACCGTTTCAATTCCCGTCCACTACTCTCCGCATGATATACATCGGCCTGATGATAAGAGGGCAAGGGAGGCAACAATTGTGGACATTTCCCAGCAAGGCATGGGCGTCGAAAGCCATAAGCATGACTTCCCAGAAAACTACTTTAGGGAAGGTAGCTCATTTACGTTTTTGTTTTCACTGCCCCCGCGAAAAGAACTGCTCAAGGTGCAGGCGGAAATTGCCAGGATTATCCCGCAAAATAATGGCAATACCTTTATGATGGGGGTAAAATTTTCCAATCTCGATCACTTCACCAACAAACAGCTAGGATTCTTTCTGTGGCCCTGATGATCCAGCCGTCCTGATAGCTTAGCCCTTCTGTCTCCTCAACACGCCGCAACCGTTGCACGATTCCGAAACAGTACAGTGAAATAAGCGTATTCTGGGCACGTCGTGCCAGGGTGGGCCTCATCACTATCATTCTGGTCATATAGAGAACAGGAGGGTTTCTTCCGCGCCCATCGAAGATCCCGCTATGCGGGGAAGGACGTGGTTTTCAAAGATGAAATAAAACGCCTTGCTGATTTCTGGGGTGCTGGTCATACGGATGCAGGCACTTGCTCAAAACAGGTGATCTTGAGAGCAGACCAGCAACATTGGAGTGGTTGGCACTAGATCATGGCAAAGGAAGGAAATGTTTGCCGCTGATGGTCAAGAGAAGCGGGTTTCTTTGAGCTCTTCTTTCACTATCAAAAGCCATCGGCCCAGTTACACCCTCAAAACCTTCAATTCCCGCAAGTGCAGAGCGCAGATCTTCCCTCGTTCTAATATCCTCGCCCTGTTCTCGGACAATCTCTTTGATTATTCTAATGGTATCATAACCGATGGCTGCCAAAAGTCCCGGCTTTTGCTGAAAGTTGAGCTGGTATTGCTCAACAAAACCGCCCACACCTCTGAAACCGCTACCAGGAAAGAAGCCGGAAGGAAATATTGCTCCACGAACATATCTTCCGGCAATTTCAATCAATTTGGGAGAGTTCCAAAGATTGGTTCCTAAAAGGGTTGCCTCTACAACATCATAAAACGCCAACTGAGACGCTATAAGGCCCGCTCTTTCATAGCTATCAGGGATGAATACCGCATCAAAATCAATGATGGGATCAGGTTTCTCTTCTGATCCTTCCTCTTCCTCAGTCTCTGGTTTTGGCCTGGGATAGAAGAGACCGACCATCTTTTTTATTGGCGTAGCAAAATCGGTATCCTTAGGATCATACCCCTCAACTGCGTTCACGGTGCCCCCGTGGAATTCGACCTCATCCCAAAATTTGTTCATGAAGTATCTGCCATAAGCATTGTCAGGATGCAGAATGGCAAATCTCTTTAACCCAATTTCACCGAGGACCTTATTGGTGAGACTTCTAACCTGGTCTTCTGGGGTAAGACAATTCTGAAAAACCATCTCTCCCGCGCTGGTTATTCCTTCACTCTGGCTGAGGGTAATGATGGGTATCCCCAATTCTTGTGCTATGGTTACGACCTCCTCAGCAACCCTGCTCAGGAGAGGACCTATAATAACAAGTACCTTTTCCTTCTCAGCAAGTTCTCTAATTGCCTCGCATGCTCTTTCAGACTTGCCTTCAGTGTCCCTTATGACTAATTCCAGGGATGAAAGGTTTCCGTCAGTCTCCCGGAAGATATCCAAACCAAGTTCCAGGCCATGCAAAACCTCCTGACCATAAATGGCAAAAGGACCACTTAACGGTAGCAGGCAACCGATAACATTAGGTTCAACCTGAACTACCCTTTGCGCCTTTTCCATCAATTCTTTCGCCACCGTGAACCATTCTCCCTCCCCTGCAAACCTCATTATCTTGAGTGCCAATTCCTGTGCCTCTTCCAATCTATTGGTAAGAAGATAAGATGTGGCAAGCCGGTAGTAGATCGGAAAGATAAGATTGCTCTCCCTCGCATAGATAGCCATCTCTTTCAATTCTTCTTCTGTGGCCTCATAGATAAGATCGAGCAATTGAGACCTAATTTCTTCCTTCTTTTCTTCAGTAGTTTGTGGCGATTCCAATCCCTTGAACCACCAATAGAAGACTCGTGGGTAGTCTTTAAGTTCTCTTGCGTTTTGACCTAAAAGAAAGAATATCTCCTCTTTCCCAGGATAATCTTCATAAAGCTCAAGCCACTGAAGAGCAGATAGCCTTGATTCGGGGTATTTCTCTAGGTGGAAGTATGTTTTTGCGAGTAACAGATTGATCTCAGCCCTTTGTTCGTTCACGGGATATTTATCAATAACCTCTAAGAAAAGAGGCAAGGCCTCTTCATATTGGTTCCTGCTATAATATAAAGTTGCCTTCCTGGCCAATACATCCCTCACCCTATCTCCTGTCGGATATTCAGCCAGGTACCTGTCATAAGCGGCCAGGGCCTTATCATATTCTTTGTGACGCCAATGCTCTTCAGCGATGGCAAAATGATCGGTGACCGCTTTCTCTTCCAGTGGTTTCCCTATGATGGGTTCTTTTAGAATAATCTTTTGCTCACACGAAACAAGAAAAAAGGCCACTACCAGGAGCACCATGGTAATGACCTTCTTAAAATAAGCAGTGTTATTTGTCGCCATCCCTTACTTTACTTCCTCAAAGTCAGCGTCCACAACCTCCTCGTCTTGCTGAGCTGATTCGGCAGATGCCTCAGCACCAGGTTCTGGGCCAGGTTGAGCTTCTGCTTGGCCAGTCTGGGCATATAAAACCTCGGCGAGTTTATGTGAAGCCTGAGTCAGTTCTTCTGAAAGCCGTTTGATCTCTGCTGTATCTTCACCTTCCATGGCCTTCTTCAGGTTGCCGATAGCATTTTCTATATCGCCCTTGGTACCAGCATCGAGCTTATCCGCAGCCTCTTTGACAGACTTTTCGGTCGCATAAATGAGCGAGTCAGCAGCATTTTGAGCATCAACCAGTTCTCTCTTCTTCTTGTCTTCTTCAGAGTGAAGCTCAGCATCCTTGACAAGCTTCTCGATCTCTTCCTCACTGAGGCCGCTCGAGGCGGTTATCTTGATCGATTGTTCCTTTCCAGTTCCTAAATCTTTGGCAGAGACATTAACAATACCATTTGCATCGATATCAAAGGTCACCTCTATCTGAGGCATACCTCTTGGAGCTGGCGGAATCCCAACCAGTTCAAAGCGACCAAGGGTTTTATTGTATGCAGCCATTTCCCTTTCGCCCTGAAGCACATGGATGGAAACCGCTGGCTGGTTATCGGCTGCAGTTGAAAATATCTGACTCTTTTTAGTTGGTATGGTCGTATTTTTCTCAATGAGCTTGGTGAAAACACTGCCGAGGGTTTCAATCCCCAGGGAGAGGGGAGTAATATCAAGGAGGAGGACATCCTTTACATCACCCTTTAAAACGCCACCTTGTATGGCTGCACCGATTGCAACAACCTCATCGGGATTGACACCCTTGTTCGGATCTTTACCGAAGATTAGCTTCACCTTTTCCTGAACCTTGGGCATCCTGGTCATCCCACCAACCAAAATAACCTCATTAATATCACCGGGTTGTAAGCCGGAGTCTCGCAAGGCAATCTTGCACGGTTCGGTTGTTTCTTCAACCAGATCATCTACAAGGGCCTCTAGTTTTGCTCTGGTCAGTTTGATGTTCAGGTGTTTTGGGCCGCTCGCATCAGCAGTAATAAAGGGGAGATTAACGTCTGTCTCCATTGAGGTCGAAAGTTCCATTTTCGCCTTCTCAGCAGCCTCCTTTAACCGCTGCAAAGCCATCTTATCATTCCTGAGGTCAATCCCCTGATCCTTTTTGAATTCATCAGCAAGGTAACCCATAACTCTCTGATCAAAGTCCTCACCGCCTAGATGGGTATTTCCATTTGTTGCCTTAACCTCAAATACGCCATCGCCTATCTCTAAGATAGAGATATCAAAGGTACCACCCCCCAGATCAAAGACAGCAATCTTCTCGTCCTTCTTTTTGTCCAGGCCATACGCCAGTGATGCAGCAGTAGGCTCATTAATGATTCGCTGAACATTCAATCCTGCAATTCTTCCTGCATCTTTTGTTGCCTGTCTTTGGCTGTCATTGAAATATGCCGGAACCGTAATGGTCGCATCGGTTACCTTTTCACCAAGATATTCTTCAGCGGTTTGTTTCATTTTAGTCAAGACCATCGAGGAAATCTCGGCAGCGCTATAATCCTTGCCCCTAACGGTAACCTGTGCATCGCTGTTCTTTGCCTTGGTAATCTTGTAAGGAGATATCTTAACATCCCTTTTAACCTCATCCGAATCAAACTTCCTGCCAATCAGTCTTTTGACTGCATAAACAGTGTTATCCGGATTGGTAATCGCCTGTCTTCTGGCTGTCTGCCCAACAAGCCGCTCCCCGCTATCAGTAAATGCCACAACAGAGGGTGTGGTCCGGTTTCCTTCAACATTGGCAATTACCTTTGCGTCACCTCCCTCCATAATAGCAACGCAGGAGTTAGTGGTTCCCAAATCGATTCCAATTATTTTACTCATCGTCTCCTCCTTGAAAGTATATTTCCTGGAATTATATGAATTTGCTATTAATTTTTTCTTACTTTGTGGCTTTCCCTTGTGAGATCACAACCATTGACGGCCTCATTAAACGCCCATTAAGCAAGTAGCCCTTCTGTAATTCCATTATTACGTGCTCTGGTGCAACGGTATCGTCTATCTGTTGTGAGACTGACTCATGAAAGTTGGGGTCAAAAGGTTTTCCCAGTGCTTCCACCTCCTTGAGACCAGCTTTCTCTAACGCCTTCACCAGACCGTCTCGCGTCAGCTCAAGTCCTTCAACTAACGCCGAGGAATTTTCATCATTTTGTGCATGGGATATTGCCTTGTCAAGGTTGTCAATTACGGGAAGAATTTCTTTAATGATGGATTCATTAGCATACTTGGCCAATTCCTCCCGTTCCTTTATTCCTCTTTTTTTGATATTTTCCATTTCAGCATAAGTCCGCGTATACAGATCGTAATTTTTTTCAGCCTCTTCACGGGTATCAGTTAGTTTTTTCAAGAGCTCCTGTTTGGTCATCTCCTCTGCCTTTTTCACCACCTTTTCTGGGCCCTTCTCCTTAGCTCTTTTTTCCGGCTCTTGTGTTAGATCTTCCGCCTTCTCGTTTTCTCTATCCACCTGTTCGGTGCCCTCAGCCTTCTGTTGATTTTCCACTCCTTTGACCTCTATTCTCGCCATATCTCACCTAAGATGTAATCTGCGAATTTACGTTACTCAATCAGATGTTCACAGGTTGTTGCCCTTTAAGATAGCCATGTAACCCGTGCCGATTCACATCACCAACGAACCTCCACAGGGCAAGATTCACCACATAGGGCTCATCTAAATCATTAGGAAATGTTAAACATCGGGATAGGCGTTGTCAAGGGTGAGGAGGCAACAAGAAAGACCTAATTCTTCACAGTTTTTTTCCGGTTAACCTTTCAAGAACCTCGAGGTATTTATCCCTCGTAATGTGAATAACTTCTGATGGTAATTTTGGTGGAGGTGGTTTTTTCGGCCAATCAAGTCCATTGAGGTAGTCCCTCAGGAACTGCTTGTCAAAGCTCTTTTGAGCCCTCCCGGGGGTGTATTCAGCCATTGGCCAGAATCTGGATGAATCAGGGGTCAGCACCTCATCAATGAGCATGAGGCGATCTTTTGCCAGTCCGAATTCGAACTTGGTGTCAGCAATAATGATTCCCCTGTCAGAAGCAAAATCTTTTCCATATTGGTAGAGTTCCAGGCTGATCGTTTTGATCTCCTTGGCTTGCTGTTCCCCGACAATTTTGACAACTTCCTCAAAGGAGATATTTTCGTCGTGGGTTCCCGGGGCAGCCTTGGTTGAGGGTGTGAAGATCGGTTCTGGCAATTGAGATGATTCTTTCAAGCCTTCAGCAAGAGGAATCCCTGAAATGCTCCCCTGAGCTCGATACTCAAGCCATCCCGACCCCGAAAGATATCCCCTTACAACGCACTCCACAGAAAGGGGCTCGGCTCTATGCACCAGCATACTCCGGCCAATCAACTGGGCCCTGTATGGCTTGCACGATTCAGGATACTCATCGGGATCTGCGGTTATGAAATGGTTATCAATTATGGAGGAGAGTTTTTCAAACCAGAAGATAGAAATCTGGGTTAAGATCCCTCCCTTGTCCGGAACGGGATCATCCATTATCACATCAAATGCAGAGATTCGGTCAGTGGCAACAATGAGTAAATACTCCCCTACCTCATAAATATCCCGGACCTTCCCGCGATTAGCCAACTTCAGATTGGCAAAGTTTGTTTCTCTGACTGTTTCCATGGCATTACCTATACCTTAAAATAGATCGTGTTGCTATAAAATACGCAGGGTAACGTCAAAGTCCAGGGCATGGGTATCTTTTTTTTGGTTATGCCCCTGGCCCAGACCCCTGGCCCAGACCTGGCATGTCAAGATGCGGTGATGGAAAGTGAGGCATTCGTGAGCAGTGAAGACAGTTGGATATCCACATCCCGTCGCGCCAGGGCAGGCTGGCATGCAAAGCATCAGTACAAAGAGCTTACTTACGAAATACTGTAACGACCACACTGTATTCCAGAAGTGTCGCGCCAGGGCAGGCCTATGACATGGCCCCTTACTGGGTCGATTCAAAATGGTTTATTGCCTCTCGGCCCTGAGCCTCTCGGCCATGAGCTCGATGCCGAATGGCTCGAGGCCGAAGGGCGCCCTAAGCATTAGAATCATAGGCTCCATCTATATAAACCATTTTGAAACGCCCACTAATCTAAACTATGTGGGGCATAATCCAAAAAAAAGATACCCATGCCCTGCAAGAAGCTCAAAAATCAATAAGTTAGATTCCATCATGACGTGACCCTGATAAAATACGAAACATAAATTGCTAAAAATCAATATAGACAATATAAGATATCTTTTGTATATAGAAAAGGCTAAAATTTTAAAGTTTGAATCGCAGGTACCATTAACTATTGAGAAATGAAAGCAGCAAGATGGTCGAGCTAGATTTTAACAAAGGCAACGGGATATTGCCCGCTATTGCCCAGGATTATAAATCCGGCAAGGTCTTAATGGTTGCTTATATGAATAGCGAGGCGTGGCAGCTTACCCTCCAGACTGGAGAAGCCCATTACTGGAGCCGCTCTCGCCAGGCGCTTTGGCATAAGGGGGCCACTTCAGGCAACATCCAGATAGTAAGAGAGGTTTTTGCTGACTGTGACCATGATGCCATCCTTCTTAAGGTAAAGCAAGCAGGAGGAGCCGCCTGCCATCTGGGATATGAGAGTTGCTTTCACAACAAGATTGATAAGCATGGAGAGGAAACCACTATAGCCGAAAGGATATTTGACCCAGAGAAGGTATACAAGAAATGAACATATTGAAACTCGGTATTCCAAAGGGGAGCCTCGAGAAAGCAACGCTCAGGCTATTCGAAAAATCAGGCTGGAAGATCTCTATTGCTGATCGGAATTACTTCCCTGAAATAAACGATGCCTCGATTAGGTGTTCGATCCTCAGGGCTCAGGAAATGCCCGTGCAGGTGGAAAACGGAACAATCGATGTTGGCCTCACCGGCAGAGACTGGAAAGAGGAAAATGAATCAGATGTTGTTACTGTTTCTGACCTGATCTATTCAAAGGTGAGCCAGAGCCATGCCCGCTGGGTTTTGGCAGTGGCTGCCGACTCCGACATCAAGGAACTATCCGATCTCACCGGTAAAAAAATAGCAACTGAACTGGTCAATTTTACCAGAAAATACTTCGCCCAAAAGGGAATAGAGGTCAAGGTTGAATTTTCATGGGGAACGACAGAGGCGAAGGTTGCAGCAGGTTTAGCAGATGCGATTGTTGAGGTTACCGAGACAGGGAGTACTATCGAGGCTCATGGCTTGAAGATTGTCCATGAATTGATGCAAACAAACACTATACTCATTGCAAACAAAAACGCCTGGGGAGATTCATGGAAGAGGAGCAAAATTGAACAGATTGCCCTTCTTCTCAAAGGGGCTTTGAGGGCTGAAAATATGGTAGGCCTCAAGATGAATTTATCAAAGGAACGATTGGTCGAAATTATCCCCTTGCTCCCCAGTATTACCTCTCCCACAATAGCCAGTCTCTACCAATCCGATTGGGTCTCAGTTGAGATTATGGTTCACAATGAAAGAGTCAGGGAACTCATCCCCCAATTGATAGAAAAAGGGGCCGAAGGTATCATTGAATATCCATTAAATAAGGTGATTTGACTATGAGGATTTTATCGAGATGCATAAGGAGTCCGTTGATCTTTATTTTGTTTGCTATCATCCTCGGTGGTTGTGCACAAGATAAGGCCCTGATGAAAAAACAGGCCGAGGCAAAGCGGGACTTGGGGAAATCCCTTTTGGCGGACGGAAATTATACGGCTAGCCTTAGCGAATTACTGGAGGCAGTGCGGCTTGACCCTGAAAATCCAGACATACATAATGACCTGGCCCTCACCTACCGGGAAATGAGGATGTACACCCAAGCTATTACCCACTTTGATAAGGCAATAGAATTGCGGCCTGATTATTCGGAGGCTTACAATAATCTCGGCACAGCATATCTCATCCTTGCTGACTGGAACCGTGCGATTAGCTGCTTTAAAAAAGCCTTGACCAATAGCCTTTATGCCACACCCCACTTTGCCTATAATAACCTGGGGCTGGCATACTATGAAAAAGGACAGTTTAGGTTGGCCGTTGAAGCCTATTTAAAGGCCGTTCAAGCGAACCCATCCTTCAGCAGGGCTTTTCATAATCTCGGGATTGCGTATGAGGCTCTCGGTGAATGGAATAAAGCCCTGGAGGCTTATGAGGAATCGATACGCCATGCACCTGATGATCCTCGATCTTACTTCCGTCTTGGCAAGCTCTACCTTCGCCTCAACAAACTGCCTCTGGCCGCCGAAAACCTTGAAGAAACCATCAGGTTAGATAAAAGGGGCACCGTTGCGCCCGAGGCGAAACGCCTATTAGAAAGGATACAGTAAGCTTATGTCAGTTGCTACCAGGGCCATAGATTTCCGTTCTTTCATTGTTATGGATGTCATGGAAAGGGCGAATGTCCTTGAAAGACAGGGGCAGCATATCATTCATCTTGAGATTGGGGAGCCAGATTTTGATACCCCTCAGTGCATTAGAGAGGCAGGGATGAAGGCCATCAGGGAAGGAAAAACCCACTACACCCACAGCTTGGGAATACTCGAGCTTAGGGAGGCCATCTGCCGCCGCTACCTGGATACATATGGCGTGAACATTAATCCTGACCAAGTTATCGTAGCCTCTGGCACTTCGCCGGCATTGGTATTAATCTTTTCAGCTCTTTTAGAAAATAGAGATGAAATTATTGTCTCCAATCCCTATTACCCTTGCTACCCCAATATTATTACCTATGTCGGCGCAAATTGTGTGTCTGTAAATGTCCATGAGGACGATGGATTCCAGTTTCGGCTGGAAGAAGTTGCTCCAAAAATAACTCCCCGCACCAAGGCAATCCTGATCAACTCTCCATCAAATCCGACTGGCAATCTCCTTTCTGCTGACAGAATGCAGAGGATAGCTGATCTTGGACTCTATGTCGTCTCTGACGAGATATATCATGGCCTGGTGTACGAAGGAAAAGAGCACACAATCTTAGAGTACACCGATAAGGCATTTGTCTTGAATGGCTTTTCTAAACTCTATGCCATGACCGGATGGAGACTGGGTTACGTTATCGCGCCACCCGATTTCGTCAGACCGATTCAAAAGATCCAGCAAAACCTTTTTATCTCGGCCAATAGTGTCTCCCAGTGGGCGGGTCTGACGGCTCTGAACGAAGCACAGCCAGATGTGGAAAGGATGAAAGCCATATACGACCAGAGGAGGCATTATATGATCAAACGGCTCAAAGAACTCGGTTTCGGAATCGGTGTTGATCCTGTTGGAGCCTTTTATGTCCTCGCTCGGGCGAATCATATATCCACTAATTCCTACGAGCTGGCCTTTGAGATTTTGGAAAAAGCAGGAGTGGGTGTTGCACCTGGGATTGATTTCGGAACCAATGCCGAAGGATACCTTAGGTTTTCCTATGCAAACTCACTTGAAAATATCACCGAGGGGCTTGAAAGGATAGAGGAGTTTCTCAAAAACAGGTAAGTAAAGTTTTGTCAGTCATCAGTTCGCAGTTGTCCATTGTTCGTGTTTGTTGAGTTTGTTGGGTTTATCGAAGCCAATGGAATTCTCCTTTTTAAAGAGTGCTGTCCGGCCCGAACAATTCCCGCCACCCGATCGACCTGAGGTTGCTTTTGCCGGCAGATCAAACGTAGGAAAATCCTCCCTCATAAATAGACTGGTAAATAGCCCCAAACTGGCCCGGACGAGCTCCCGGCCGGGAAGGACAAGGGCTATCAATTTCTTTTCTGTTGGAAAAGCCTTCTGTCTAACCGATCTTCCTGGCTATGGATACGCAGAAGTCCCGCTAAAGGTCAGGCGGAATTGGAAGGTACTTGTTGAGAGCTACCTCAAAAAAAGACTCAACCTAAAATCGGTTGTAGTGATTCTCGATATACGCCGGAATCCAGGACAAGGGGATTTGGATCTCTTACATTGGCTGAGGGCATTTGAACTCAAAACAATTATTGTGCTCACTAAGGCCGACAAGCTATCAAAAATCAAGGCAAAGAGACAACTCGATCTGATTTCAACTCAGCTCACAAAGGAGGGCTTTGCTAAACCCATCCTTTTTTCTGCCAAAACAGGCCAGGGAAGACAAGAATTGTGGAACGCCATTGAAGAAATAGCGGAAAGTGCCTAAAATGCCTAAAGCGTATAGGCTGTTGCCCAAACGGAAATCCCTTTGAGCGGTCATTAAAACGTTTTTTGCTAACAAATCTTGGTGAAGTGGAAGATAAGCGATGTCAACTGTTTGAGCCCTAAAGGTGAGTTTTGACATCGCCTGGAGGGAGCCTTAGATTTGTCAAAAAACGTTTTAGACTAAGAGAAAAGGGATTTCCGTTTGGGCAACAGCCTGTGTAGAGTTGTCCGTAGAAAAAAATCCTTGATTCCTAAATTCGAACCAGTTGCTTGTACTTTCTGACGAGCAACAAGTAACGAGAACTTAGAGCCCATACGCCTTTATCTTTTTATGGAGATTGCTTCTCTCAACTCCTATAGCTTCGGCTGTCTTGCTGATATTTCCTTCGAATTGTTGTAACTTACGGACGATAAAGGATTTTTCAAACGTCTCCCGAGCTTCCTTAAGGGTTTCAAAGGACAAAAAGGATTCCATCTTACGCTCATCGGCTCTCAAGGTACTATAGGGAGGCGGTATCTCTTCTGCACTAATCATCTTCCGAGGACACATGATGGCCAGCCGTTCTATGAGATTCTTAAGCTCCCTGACATTTCCTGGCCAGCTATACTTCTTGAGCAGGTCAAAGGCATCAGAACCCAGGGATTTTTGCTCCGTTTTGGCATCGAGGGAAAACTCATCCAAAAATTCGCTCGCAAGTTCAACGATATCATCAACTCTCTCCCTTAACGGAGCAACCCTAATCGGTATCACGTTGAGACGAAAGTAGAGATCTTCCCTGAAGGTTCCTTTTTCGATTTCCTCCTCTAGATTCTTGTTTGTTGCTGCAATAACCCGAACATCAACCTTAATGGTTCTGCTGCCGCCTACCCGCTCAAATCTCTGCTCTTGCAAAATGCGCAAAACCTTTGACTGGGCCTTGAGACTCATGTCTCCTATTTCATCTAGAAAAAGCATTCCATTATTGGCCTGATCAAATTTGCCCCTTTTCATAGTAGTTGCACCGGTGAATGCCCCCTTTTCGTGCCCAAAGAGTTCTGATTCAATCAAATCCTCTGGTATCGCAGCACAATTAACCTCTACGAAGGGTTTATTGCTTCTTTTGCTGAATCGATGGATGCTATGGGCCACCAGTTCCTTACCAGTTCCATTCTCTCCAACAATAAGAACCCACGCATCAGTTGGAGCAACGATCTTTATCTGTTCTTTCAAATCAGTAATGGCCCTGCTATGCCCGGTTATCTGATACCTCTGACGCTCTCTCTCCCTGAAAATGTCAAGCTCTGCTTCAAGCCTGTTATAGTCCAGTGCGTTATTTATTGATAAAAGGACTTTCTCCAGCGAAAGAGGTTTTTCAATAAAGTCATAGGCACCTAATTTGGTGGCCTTTACAGCTGTTTCGATGGTGCCATGGCCTGAGATCATAATCACCCTGAGACCTGGGTACAGTTCTCTAATCCTCTTCAGTGTTTCTATACCGTCGATATCGGGCATCCAGATATCCAATAATACGATATCCGGAATGGTTTCCTTGATTATTTCCAGGGCCTTTAAACCCCCGCCAGCAGCCACAACCTCAAACCCCTCATCAGTAAGAATGCCCTGTAAGGATTGGATTATGCCTGGCTCATCATCAACGATTAGTATTGTATCTGCCATATCATTGTCCGTTGTCCGTTGTTTTTGCAGCTGATAACTGATATTTTTTTAACTTAACTTTAGGCACTTTAGATCACTTACAATTTCAGTCACTTTGTACTTCTAAACCCATCATCTCCCCTGCAATAGAAGCCGCCTTCTTGGAAGCACCACCTCGACCGAGTTGCTGTTTTACCAATTGTAATTCTTTTTTCATCTCTTTTCTCATTCCACCATTTTCTAAGATGGCTAAACCCTCCTCAGCCAAACGACTACCTGTTGCATTACCTTGAATCAACTCTGGAATGATGGCCTTTCCAGCCACCAAATTCACCAGACCAATGTAAGACACCTTTACAAGGAATCGGCCAAAAATATAGGTTAATGGGGATACCTTATAGGCTATTACCATAGGTGTTTCCATTATAGCTGCCTCTAAGGTAGCTGTACCAGAGGCAATAAGAGCCAAATCGGCTATCTTTAATAATTCCTTGGTATCAGACCTTCCGATCCTAATATCCACCATCACGTTTTCTAGATATGGCTTGACTACATCCTCTCTCACAGTAGATGCTAGTGGCAAGATGCAACACAGACGAGGATACGAACGGGAAATAATTTCAGCCGCATCCGTCATTGCGGGCATGAGTCTGATAATCTCTTCAGCCCTACTTCCGGGAAGCAGCGCAACTATGGGATCGTGCTCATAGCTAATGCCCAGATCCTTTCGGATCTCATTCTTATCCTTGGAAGGTAAAGATAAATCCAGGAGTGGATGCCCAACATAGTCCGCCTCAAGACCGTGTTTCTGGTAAAATTCTCTCTCGAACGGGAGAATAACCGCAACCCGATCTACCCTTCGCCCTATCTTTTTCACTCTTCTTTCCCGCCATGCCCACACCTGAGGAGGAATATAATAAAAGACAGGAATACCCAGAGAGTGTGCCTTCTTAGCTAAGTTTAGATTGAAGCCCGGGTAATCAATGAGTATTAAGAGATCCGGAGGATTACCTTTTAAGGACTTCTTCAAATCACTCAAGACCCGAGAGATGTGCCTGATTCTGGGTATGATCTCCGTCAATCCTACAACGGAAAGATCCGATACTTGATGAATAACCCTAACACCTGCGTTCTCCATCGCTGGGCCACCAAGGCCAAAAAAGGTGATATCAGGGGCAAGCTCCTTGAGTGCCAAAACCAAACGAGCCGCATAAATATCCCCTGAGGCCTCTCCTGCCACGATCATGACGTTCTTTTTTGGGCTCAATTTTGACAAATTCGTAAAAAGTGTTTTGTGAACGAGATTGAGCAAAATCGACTTTTTACGAATGCATCAATTTCAGGTGCCGTTGATATTTGTTCCGCCACCGGCCGATCGAAAGGAATAGATAAATCGATTCGTCTACCAAGTTGGGAGTTGCAGTATCCGAACACAAATCCCACATCTCATATTTGGCAGCAATGCACTAAGTGATTAGAAACAGAAATACAACAGACTATACTCACCACTAAATGCTGGCATTATCCCCTATTCTTCTTTTGTACGTGTTCAGAGGTTCGTAGTTCGCCGTTCAGCCTGCGACGAGCTCAGCCGAGTCGGGTTACCTTTCTTGCCTTGACCTTGCTCGTAAGCCAGCAGGTACTTGATCTGCCCGACGCGTCGCAGGTGGGTCTGCGGTGAACCCACAATCCCGATTTCATCGGGAAACTCTGAACCTCTGAACCCTGAACCCGCGAACGGTTATCTTCTTTCTATCTGGTCAGTGATAGAGAGAGCAACCGCAAGGGCCTTTTTCCCATCAAGTCCAGAGACTTTGGGCTCTGTGCCGTTTTTCATAGCCTCTACAAAGGATCTAAGCTGATCGGCAAGGGGATCACAATCGTGGAATCTATCCTCTCGGTGCGTTAAAGGAGAAAAATCAATTGAATTGTTTTTATCTCCTCTAAACTGAGTTACGCTGATTTTTCTTTTCTGATAATCGACCGACAGGTAACTGTCTGGTTGATAAATCCGTGTCGTTCTCACCGATTCATTGGAAACCCGGCTTGCTGTTAAATTCGCTACGGTATCATTGGCAAATTGCATCCTCACGTGGGCAAAATCTATTTTATCACTCACAACGGGCATCCCCATGGCATCTATATTTGCAATCCCTGAATCTACGATGTGGAGGATAATATCCAGATCGTGGATCATGAGGTCCAGAACCACATCCACATCTGTTCCTCTTTTGGTGAAAACACTCAGGCGGTGAGATTCAATAAAAAGGGGCTGAGAAACCAGGGACTCCATCTTAGTCACAACAGGATTAAATCGCTCTATGTGGCCTGTTTGTAAGGTAGTATTATGCTTTTTTGCCATTTCAATCAGCCTATCAGCATCCACCTCACTCAGAGTGATTGGCTTCTCAATCAATAGATGTTTCCCGTGGTTTAAGATATCACGTCCGACTTCAAAGTGAGATACTGTTGGAACAGCCAGACTGAAGCCATCCACATGGGGAAGCAGTTCATGATGAGTCCTATAAGCTTCCGTATGATATTTACGTGCAACCTCTTGCGCCCTTTGAAAATCTATATCGGCAACTCCAACCAGATCAATATCCTCCATAGCAGCATACTTCTGGGCATGGAAACTACCCAGATACCCTACACCTACAACGCCTAAACGTAACCTTTGGTCCGTTGCCCGTTCCTTCATACTGCCTTCTCCTTACTGCCTCCTCCTTTATCTGGACACTATGGCAATACCGTGGGCATCTGCCAGATCTATCATCTCCTCTCTGTCAAAAATCAGAGTCTTGCCTGCCTCTATAGCCAAAACAGTTGCATTAACCGTTTTCATGACCTTAACGGTGTCAAGCCCGACAGCAGGCAGATCAAACCTCAGATCCTGACTGGGCTTACAAACCTTAACAACCACTGCACGTTCTTTGGCTAATTCCCCTCCTCTGAGTATGGTCTTATTGGTTCCCTCTATTGCCTCTACAGCCAAAATGGTCTTTCTCCTGATCACAACACAATGGCCGATATCCAGGCGACCTAATTCTTTGGCTACCATCCAGCCAAATTCAATGTCCTCCAGTTCTTCTTTTCTTGGCTTTCTTCTGGTAAGGCAGCCGCACGGTGCCAGAAGTTCGGGAAGATACGTGGTGGAACTTACAACGGTTATACCTTCTTTTTCGAGTTCCCGAGCTACAGTCCTTAATATATCATCATCATGGAAGATTAATAGTTTTCCAAGTACTGCCAGCCCTTTCAGATCAGGCCTTACATCAGAAAACATGGTGGTCTTGGTAATTGCACCTGCCATCAAAACGTGCTTCACCCCTTTTGATTTAAAGGCACTAATCAAATGGCCGAATTGACCAAGCCCAATCCAGGTAATCTCATCAACTTTTTCGGCTAACTCCGGAACTGTCTCGCCCTTGTGGGCCACAGCAATTACCGGTATTCCCCTTTGCTTGGCTGAGTCTGCCACCATAAGGGGAAACTTTCCGCTTCCAGCTATCAGGCCTATCCTCTCTAATGTCGGTTGTCCGTTGCCCGTTGTCCGTTGTCTCCTGTCCCTTTTAGAGTTAGCGCCCGCACCATATTATTGCAAATCACGAATTCTGATTTCGCCATTTAGGAAGTCCTTCATTCTCAATTACCGCTCAGTGCCTTTTTCTGCTTACTTCTTACTGCATACTCCTTGCTCTCTGCCTACCTAACCACACCCCTTTCTGTGCTGCTCAAAAAATCAAGCAATTGGTCTAACTCACTAAAAGGAGGTATCTCTCTCCTGACCACTTCCATCGCCTCCTTAAGCAGGTGGTGATCACGCCATATTATCTGATAGGCCTTTTTCAGGTTCTGAATCTTTTCTTGAGAGAACCCTTCCCTTTTAAGACCTGTTTGATTCAAGCCAAACAACCTTGCCCGGTCTCCGGCGGCCATCATGAAAGGAGGGATGTCTTTGACTATGGCCGATTTACCACCGATAAATGCGTAGGCGCCAATCCTGACAAACTGATGTATGGCTACCAGCCCCCCAATGATAGCGTGGTCACCTATCTCTATATGACCACCAAGGGTTGCAGCATTCGACATAATAATCAAATTACCCAAGGTGCAATCATGGGCTATGTGGGCATAGGCCATAATGTAATTTTTGTCCCCCACCCTGGTTACCTTATACTGTTTGGTGGTGGCCCGGTTAATGGTTACAAACTCCCTGACTATATTCTCATCCCCGATAATAAGCCTGGTATCTTCACCCCGATAATTGACATCTTGGGGTGGTAGACCAAGGGAGACAAAGGGAAAAATCTTGTTCCTTTCTCCCAGCACCGTATTCCCGTCTATCACTACATGGGAACCGATAATCGTGTCTCTGCCTATCGTTACATTTTCACCTATTGTCGAAAATGGTCCGATCTGAACGCCTTCGGCTATCTTTGCCCGGGGCGACACAATAGCAGATGGATGAATTTCTACTCCCATTACTTTTACCCTATGGCAGCTATCAACTCAGCTTCTGCCACTAGTTCACTGTTTACCATTGCCTTCCCTTTCATTTTCCATATCCTGGTACCTTTTCTCAGAGCAGTCAGCTCAAAAACGATCTGGTCGCCAGGAATGATCGGTTTCCGGAATTTTACCTTGTCCATAGCTGCGAAGTATATGCCCTGATCTCCCTTTTTTTTCACACTCTCAGCGACCGATAATCGGGCAAGCACTCCACCAACTTGAGCCATGGCCTCTATCACCAAAACGCCCGGCATAACCGGGTTTCCTGGAAAATGGCCCTCGAAGAAAGGCTCATTTATGGTTACATTCTTGATCCCCACTATCCTCTCACCTAACTCAAGCTCCGTAATAGCATCCACAAATAGGAATGGATGCCTGTGTGGGAGTACTTTTATAATGTCCTTATATGTCAGCGGCAAATCCATAATACCAGCTACTCCGTTTTCAATTGTTCTTCAAGTTCCCTAATCCTTCTTTCCAACTTCTTCACCTTTTCAGCAAACTCGGGAAGTCTCCTTATGTGCCCTCTGGTTTTCAACCAGAGCCGATGGGGCATTGTTGGTATACCAGAAACAACCTCACCAGCCGGGATAGATTGAGCCACCCCGGATTTTGAACCAATCATCACCCCATCACCTACCTCAATGTGATCCACTAAGCCGACCTGCCCTCCTATGACTACCCCTTTTCCTATCCTGGTACTTCCTGAAATCCCTACCTGGGCAACAATAATGGTATTTTCACCAACAACCACGTTATGTCCGATCTGAACAAGGTTATCGGTCTTTACCCCCTTTCGAACCAGTGTCCTACCGAGGGCTGCCCTATCAATGGTATTATTTGCCCCAATCTCTACATTATCTTGTATCTCAACAATGCCTGTCTATGGGATCTTGACACTCACATCCCCATCCCTGGCGTAACCGAACCCGTCACTTCCTATGACAGTTCCCGCATGAATAATGACGTGCTTTCCTATTATGCAATCGGAGAGTATGGTGACATTCGGGTAGATTACCGTCTCATC
>JAUVXZ010000150.1 GCA_030603345.1 Pseudomonadota bacterium | reverse complement strand
AAAAGGTATATCAAACGGGCAAGCCACATAATAGCGGTATCGGAAAGCACTAAGAGCGATCTAGTCAAGTACCTGAGCATACCGGAGAGTAAGATTAGTGTAATCTACAATGGAGTCGACCACAATATCTTTAAACCGTATCAGATGAAGCCATATCATGCGATACTCAGTCATAAGCCATACATACTGTATGTCGGTTCAGAAAGGCGGCGCAAGAACCTGGGCAGGTTTCTTGAAGCATTTGCTACACTAAGGCAGGAGTTCTCTGAGCTAAAGCTATTCAAGGTAGGAGGCCCGGGAAGGTCCAAGCAGTTGCGAAGCGAGACGTTGAAGAAGCTTTCCAGCCTGGGGATAACTGAGGACGTGATTTTCGCTGACCATATTTTCGAGCTGACCTTAGCTTATTACTATTCCTTAGCCACATTACTTGTCTATCCCTCGCTGTATGAAGGTTTTGGTCTTCCACCACTGGAGGCCATGGCTTGCGGCTGCCCTGTGGTAACTTCTAACACTTCTTCTCTACCCGAGGTCGTGGGTGAAGCTGGCATAATGATCAATCCCTATGATACCTCTAGCCTGGTTCAGGCAATGAGACGGGTCTTAACCGATGATAAATTGAGGGACAACATGGTAAGAAAGGGACTGGAGCAGTCAAAGAAGTTCTCCTGGGAAAAGACCGCCGAGTCGACGCAGCAGGTCTATAACAAAGTAGCCCCCGGGGGGGAGAAATAGAAGATATGGCTGAGCTGCCGCTACTACAGGAGACAAGGGAGATAGAAAGAAGGCGGTCATGATTGAAGCTATATGCTTTGACTTAGGAGACACTTTGGTCGCTGAGGAAACCGTTATTCACAATAGTTGTGGGCAGGCTATAACTGCCAGGGTTATCGAGGGTGTGTTCGAGGTCCTAGAGACTATGAGAAAAGATGGATACAGGATAGCCATGATAGCTAATGGGGATAGTGCTGGTGCAAGAAACATTATAGCTACTTGTGGCCTGGAGGATTGTTTTGACGTGATAGTAATCTCTGAGGAGGTGGGCATCGAAAAGCCGGATAAGCAGGTTTTCCAAGTAGCATTAGATAAATTAGGGGTTGAAGCCGAGAATGCAGTTATGGTTGGCAACAGGATTGACGCAGACATTGTGGGGGCAAATAGAATTGGGATGAAAAGCGTGTGGTTTAGGTGGAATGACCGCTACGAGGAAACAATAGGCAGCGAAGAGGAGAAACCCAGCTTTATAATAAAGAGCCTCTCTGAATTGCCTGGCATATTGAGTTCGGTATAAAATCGAATCCCGCACAAAAGAACCAGGCTAGTGTAGTTGTACAAAATTGAATGGTACCAGGCATAAGTAAATAAGTATTCTTGCCTTCCCATTTCGGTGAAGTGAATTTCCGGCTCAAGTCTTTATTCATATTTGCGAACATCCTATTATTTGCTAAAAATATTCATGCTCTAATAAATCAGAAAAAGGGGATACTGTGAGATCTAAAAGATGAAACTATCAATTACCGCCTCAATGCTTTATGATTTCGTCCAATGCCCGCATCGCGTCACCATGGACCTTTTTGAAGATTTCACCAAAAAGGACCCGATAAACCCATTCGTGCAGTTGTTATGGGAAAAAGGGAACGCTTTTGAGCAGGAGGTTATAGAAGAATTACAAGTGCCGTTCGTCAATCTCAGGCCTTTTTCAGATCAGGAGAGTCCAGTGAAGCGGGACGCCCTTAAAAAACTAAGTTGCGGAGATGGAGGGTCAGGCCCTCCAGAAGAACGGCGGGCAAGCCTACATTCCTAACAACCTTAGATGGGCACCTTTTTCTGAGAACAAAATAGGCTCAAAGATGAAGGGCTACATCGGCGTCACAGACAATGATTGGTTTGCGTTTCTCTCCAGACAGCCAGGGATTGATGAGGTGAACTTCTGGCAGCTTAGAAAAGGGGAAGAATTGGTGTCACACCTTAGTTTTAAGTATTCGAATTGAAGGCGGTTGGGATTATTTATTGAGCGCCTTTTTCATTCTTGGGGGAGATCTGCAGGGAGCCCCTGTGAGGTTCCGTCAAGACGGGATAAATCTCGCGGGAATATAGAGGTCTGCGGGAGGTGGCCCTTCGACTATGCTCAGGATAAATTCCAGGGGCGGAGGGAATCTCTAAAGGTCAGAGTCAAAGACCTTGTCTTTTATCTTGTTTCTGATTTGCCTTGACAGCACTGCCTTTTTATTATTCCAAATTATTCCCCGGTTTTTTGTTCTAAATACGCCAAGGGAATCGTCTTTACATGTCTCACACACAGGTGTTGTTTCCTCGCCCGTGCTTTCATCAATTACGGGTGGGTTCCCTGAAACCAGCATCATAGGACTAGTCTGGTCACCGGTAGAAGAAACTCCAGCTAATTTTATGCAATCACAATCGAGTTTGAGAAAGGCAACACCCACCGTGTTGGAAAATTCTTTAAAAATGAGTCCACACACATCGTCTAATGCCTTTTTTTGATATCCAGTAAAATTGTTCACTTCCATTCTAAGGTCCTCCCTCTCCATCTTGTCCTTCAGACACTTAGTTGCCTTTTCGGCACTATTTGCGTAAACCTTTACCTGAGGCTGATAGTGATAGGTTCACGTCTTAATTATCCAGAATTCCAACAACAATTAATAATAAGACGTCACCCCACTCTCCTATGAAGGCTACCCGGCCCGCTCGAGTGCGGAAACGGCAGGTAGGGTCTTGCCTTCCATCAGGTCAAGGAACGCTCCACCGCCGGTGGACATGTAGGTGATTCTGTAGCTCTCACCAGCCTTGTAAATGGCCACATCCGTGGACCCGCCTCCTACAATGGTGAGGGCATAGGAGTTGGCTACATAGTTCACCATCGCCGAGGTGCCCCGGCTGAAGGCATCCATTTCAAACACACCCATGGGCCCGTTCCAGATGATGGTTTTCGCGCTGGTCAGAACCTCTGAATAAAGGAGAGAGGTAGCGGGACCGATATCCATGATCAGCCATTCCGGGGGTATTTCCTGGATGGGGATGATCTTGGTTTCCGCATCAGCATCAAAACGGTCAGCCACTACGGCGTCAACGGGAATGTAGAACCCGGTTCCCTTCTGGATGGCCTTTTTCATAAGGGAACGCGCTTCCCATAAGAGGTCATTTTCAACGAAGGACTTCCCTACATCATAATCCACACTTTTCAAGAATGTATTGGCCATTGATCCCCCGATCAAGAATTTGTCAACGAGCTGAAGTAGGTTTTCGAAGGCTCCAAGCTTGCTCGAAACCTTATCTCCTCCGATAATCGCTACCAGGGGGCGTGCCGGGTTCTTCAGGGCCTGTGTGAAATAGTTCAACTCGCTCTTCAAGAGAAAACCTGCGACGCATACCGGGGCAAACTGGGTAATAGCGACAACCGATGCGTTTTCGCGATGTGCCACCGCAAAAGCGTCGTTCACGTATACCTCACATAAAGAGGCCAGTTTTTTTGCAAAGGCGTTGTGGTTTTCCTGTTCACCGAGATGAAAGCGGAGATTTTCCAGAAGCAGAACATCTCCCTGCTGCATCTGTTTTACCATTGCATCGACCTCGGGGCCGATGCAGTCAGGGGCAAATTGAACATCCTTTTGCAAAAGGCGGGTAAGGCGTTTGGCCACCGGCGCCAGACTTAACTCCGGGACTACCTTCCCCTCTGGCCGGCCCATGTGCGAGGCCACGATCACTTTTGCGTTCTCGTCAAGGGCATAGTTTATGGTAGGAAGAACAGCCCTGATGCGGGTGTCATCGACTATGTTCTGGTTCTCATCAAGCGGCACATTGAGATCCACCCTGATAAGCAACTTTTTACCGGAAATATCGGTATCCCTGATTGTTATCATGGCTCCCTTCTCCTGTTTGAACCTTGTCTATTTCGGATTCTTTCTATCGTGCGACAGAGGCTTTTCTTCTCACTACCGTCCTCAAAACCCCATTCACCTCTCCCTATAAACGGCATCCCAGCATTCCTCCAGGCAGAGGCATCGGGTCCATCAACCGAAGCGTCTGGTGTGCTTCGAAGGTTATCCTTGCCCCCGGGAAAGAGGTGGTTCAACTCAAGACATCGTGACAGGGGTGGTAGCGATTTTCGTGTGCTATTTGGTCTCCATTTGATTGGTAGTCGAGCGCAACCAGTAGGAGACCCAGCCATCACGAAACGTCTACGAAAAAAGGGCAGGGCAGTAAACTGTGTGGCACCAGTCGCCACGTAAACTCATAGCATGTTCTCAGGTCTTTCACAAGAAGGAAGTGATCCGGCACACGACAAAGCCCTGTGGTACTGCACTTCTTTTTTTGCTCCTATATGCGTTTTTTGGTTTTACAAATGAGAGGATTTTTTGATATAGTAGACAACCCGTGACTTACGAAATTTTTCAGCGCGTCAAAAAGGAGCTGTATTGTTGAAATGACAAGGCTTAGTAAGCAATGCTGGCGATGTAAGTATTTCTCCGACAATCTACCTGAGCATTTTAAGGCCATTGCAAATGCATCGGGGGAGAATAAGAAAAGTTGCACCCACGGAGAGGACCCTTCTGCACCACCCCCCTGTCCTCAATACATATCTTTGAAAAAAGACAAAACCAAATCTTCCCATTTTACCAGCGGGGTTTGGGGGAGTTGGAAGAAGATGGCTTCTTGAGGAAGTCCTCGTAAAAAGCATAAGTGCTACCCATCACCTCTGTTTTCCTGTCTCACCCAAAACCGCCTTTTACAGCCCGGGTCCATTTGACACCACCCCCTTCTCCTCAGGATGCGCCTCCCCTCCCACCTGCCAGGTATGTAAAACTTTGCCAATAAGGTGAAACTCAGTTACTCAAAAAGGTAGTACTGTTTTACCTATTCTCGATATCAACTCTGAGGGTCTAGCGTAACTATCTGAAATTTCATACTATTTTTCCGGAGGGGAGGTTAGCACGTTTTTTGCTGATGAAAAAAAGTATATGAGCTCTCTTTTACCAATCCTTAGCCTGAAGAGGGCGGGGTTTTTTGGAAGTGACTGGTGGGAGGGTGCTGTCTTTTCGGTACTTATCAGTGGAGGAAGCCGCAGGTCTCCTGCTCTGAAGGAGCGGGGGACAATGCGGAGGGGGCACCAATCCCCCGCTCGTAAGTAGCTGAACAGACCAACCCGGGAGCCTCGGAACTGTCGGAAAGCCCCGCCCTCGGGGTAAAAGCCTGGAGTTATACAAAGCTTTCAGCATATATACAGAGCTAACGCAATAATCGTATTTTGGAAACCTCTGCCCAGATAAAAATGGCCAGACATCAAAGATAGGGTTGGTATGGCTCTGTCTCTCATGCTCAGGAGCCCTGAAAAAATGAAGACTGGAGACTATGTATTTATTTACCGGGACCCTGTTACCAAGATAGTACCGGAAGGCAAGGCATTCCTGGTAGAAAAACTACCCGGTAGTCCACATCATGTTGCACATCTGGAAGTTTGGCTTGTCAAAATGGATACCGGCGAAGAAAAAATCTGCTACATCTCTGAATAGCAACCACTATGCCTCAGTCGGGCTTGCACGATTCAAGAGGGCAGCTGGAGATTAATCATCGAAAAATCCGGTCACCGAGGGCTGGAAAACGGCCGGTTTACGAGGATTTGAGTTGCTCGTCCACCCATTCGAGGTTTTCCTTGATCAGATCCGGTATAGCAAGCCCATAAGGGCATCGGGTCATGCATTCACCGCAATCGGAGCAGTGTCTGGCTTTGTCAATGGCTTTCGGAAGCCACCCTCCTCGTATCGTTTCTTTTCCCATTCTTTTGACTACAGAACGTATGCCCAGAATCATCTGAATAGGGATATCCTCGGTGCAGGGCTGACAGTAATCGCATCGCCTGCAGAAGCTTTTTCCATATGTTGTTCTGATTTCATCGATCTTCCTTCTCTCCCCATCGTCTAACTGATGGTTACCTTGAAAGATCTCCCAATTCTCATCAAAGAGTTCTTTATGCTCCACACCAGCAATGACCACAATACCTGGTTGGGACAGTACATACTTGAGAGCCAGCCGAGCGCTATCGATGACCCCCCCGGAGAAAGGCTTCATGCCAATAACCCCGACTCTTTTTTCAATAGCCTTTGGGATGATCTTTTCCCCTGCCAAAGGCTCGAGAAAGCTGAAGCAGACCATAATTGTGTCAAAAAGGCCATCATCGAGAATGCGATCCAGTAGATCCAAGCTGTGGCTGGTTATCCCGATATGCCCAATCAATCCCTCCTCCTTTGCCCGAATCAAACCTTGAAAGGCACCCTTTGATGAAATCACCTGCTCGTAGTCCTGTTCATCCCTGACAAAATGACATTGGTAAAGGTCAACAGATTCCCTTTGAAGCTCCCTCAAGCTCTTCTCCAGATCTGCCCGGACACCATCCAATGACTTCTTTTGAGACTTGGAGGCTACAACCACTCTTTTCTCTGTTTGCTGCAAGGCCTTGCCGATTCGCCGCTCGCTTGTGGTATAGGCCCTGGATGTATCGATAAAATCCACCCCTCTTTCCACGGCGTGCAAAACCGTTTCAACCGCCTGAGCTTCCCCAACCCTCTGAATTGGGATTCCTCCAAAACCGAGCCTTTCGACTTCAATACCTGTTTTCCCAAGTACGGTTCGCTCCATACCTTTCTCCTTTTTTCTTAGACGTTCACAGGTTCAGGGTTGCTCTTTTTTGTTAACCCTCACTAACCCTGAACGGTGAACCCTGAACCCATGAACGGTTACCTCTTTTTTACCTCTATTATACGTCATCAGACTGTTGCCAAAATCCCTTTTCTCTTAGTCCAAACCGTTTTTTGATAAATCTAAGGCTTGCTCCAGGCGATGTCAAAACTCGCCTTTAGGGCTCAAACAGTTGACATCGCTTATCTTCCACTTCGCCAAGATTTGTTTGCAAAAAACGTTTTAATGACCGCTCAAAGGGATTTCCGTTTAGGCAACAGCCCTCATTACCTGACAGAGCACACAGAGGATATCAAAACCATCTCTTCGCGCCACAATTCGCCTTGACCAGTGACCCTGTAGCCATGTTTCAGATTGACGAAGTCACTCAAATTACCATAGACTCGGTTCGGAGTCCACTGCCAAAGGGAGGTGGGGCTTATGAAAATGGGGGCCGTCCCAAACTAGAAAGCCCGTGCCCAGAGGATGTGGCTTTGATCTGCCCCTGGAAGAGGGTTATCCCGCGAGGCACGGGATTTGAGTTCCCCAGCTTGGATGTCAAATGACAAAGCTCAAATGCCAAATTCACTGAGTGTAATCGCCCTATTGGCGTCCTGCAGAGCGGGAATTACACAGGGTAAATGTCAAAGCCCAAAAACCCAACCTTCCTATCCCGATAATATCGGGGTTCATTGCTTGTTGTCCGTCCTTCGTTGCTCGTTCGTCATGTGCCTAACTTCAATAGTTTTACCGCACTTTGCTCAGTTGACTGTGGGTTTGGGCATTTAAGCATTTGGATTTGATTTGTCATTTGGATTTTGTCATTTGAAATTATTTAGCAAAGCAGGGACAATTCCAGGCAAAGCCGATGGCCTCTGACCACGCCTATCGAAGCGAAGCGAACTTGTCCGCCAGAATCATGGCGGAGATCCCGCTATGCTGGGAAGGACGGGGTTTTCAAAGATGAAATAGACAGAGGTCGAAGAGGTGCACATAGTAGTTGATGAAAAATAGTATTGATGGTATTTTAAATCAAACGTTCGTTTGAAAAGCATCAAGGGTAAATATGCCGAGGCCACGAAACCTGCAAAAGACTGAAGAGATCTATCGGGTTATAGCCCGTCTCTTTGCTTACAGGGGCTATCATTCCACCTCCATGCGGGAAATTGCCCGGGAGTTGGGCATGAACCAGTCCTCACTCTATCACTATTTTGCGAGCAAACAAGACATTCTTTTCACTTTGATGAACGATGCTATGGATGATGTCCTGGCGATTCTGGAAGAGATTTCCTCTACGGATCTTTTGCCCGAAGACAGGTTAAATAGAGTTCTTAGCTTCTATACCCAGTACTATGCAGGAGATCAGGAGAGGCTCATCTTGCTCATCAATGAGATGAATTCTCTCAACGAGGAGTACCGCTCCATCCTGGTGGGGAAGCAGAGACAATACGTCCAACTGATTAAGTCAATTTTAGAGGAACTTGCCGCCCAGGGTAAAATCAAACAGATCGACCCAGCAATTGCCACTTTTGCCTTCTTCGGCATGGTCCATTATACGATTAAATGGTACCACAAGGATGGCCCTGTCTCATTGGACCAATTGGCAAATGCATTCGTTGAGATCTTTACCAAGGGAGTTTTGAAGTAATTTATTTATCATGACCCCTTTTCGCACCTCGTACTGGCATATCGAACCGGTGTGGATTTTTTACCTTCTGGCAGCCGTGGCTGTGGGAGTGTTTCTGTTT
>JAUVXZ010000324.1 GCA_030603345.1 Pseudomonadota bacterium | reverse complement strand
TGAGCTGTGAGCTATCAGCTATGAGCTGCTTTTCCCTCCTGCCTATCAGCTGCTTTCACCCTTTGCCCTCTGCTCCATGCGCCCTGCGCCATGCCCTCTGCCCTATGCGCCCTGCGTCTTTCTTTAGCCCACATCGCACATCCCATTCGCAGCAATTCGGTCTTGCTTTTTTCTTGGGCTTTTGTCATTCTAGCATATACGATTTATGGGCAATATTATTCTGCGCTGCCATTACCAAAAGCGATTGGCTCTGAATCAAGGCCGTGAGCTCTCATTACGAGTGAGGGGGCCGAAGAGAACCAAGACCAGCCATGAAAAAACCCTTAATGTAGTTCACCATGATTCCGAAGAAGTTAAGGGGGTGAAAAAAATGAAATGGCATAGATTTCCTTCATCATTGCGTTTTCTTTTCCTTTCTTCTCTCTTGATAATCAGTGGATGTTCTAAACCCGTTCTCCAGATGCCCGAAGTCCTTCCACCTATTGTCAAGGAATATAAACATATGATGCTTTATGGTCAGACCCCCGGCATGCAGAATACAGGTATCCATCTGAATAAAGGCCAACCTTATTCTATCCTGGCAACGGGAAGCATTTTCATGAATGACCAGTATCCTAATGTAAGGCCAAAGGATGGCTGGCCACTCATGGTGAGGGTTGGCAAGAATCGTTACTCCCGCCCATTCCTTGGGGGCCACAGTGGTATCATAACTCGTGCCTATCACCCAGGTGATTTATACCTTGGCATAAGAAGGGGGCCGGTGAACCCTTACGGAGAACCGGACCACCCAGAGTATTATCGGTTTAGTACTGGTTCTTTCAGTGTGGATATCATTATTTGGGAGAAGGAGGACTATATTCAGATTGCTGACTTTCTCGAGAATATGAAAGAAAAAGACCCCACGAACGAGGCCGTCACGGACGCACTCAGCCTCGCCGAGATATTCAAACCTATATATCTCGCATCTCAGAAAGCTTCACAAGAAATACACGAGACCAAGAAAGTACTAGAGGAATTGAAACAAGAACCTGAAAAAGAGCACGGAGCCAAAACTGTCTCAGAAGAGAAACCCTTCCCCCAGACCAAACCCTCCCCAGTTACCGAAGAAAAGCAAAAAAAGATCGTCCTGTTAGAGACAAAACTGACAGAACTCACCGAAACCCTTGCACAACTGGAGGAGATGAAGGGGAAATTTGAGGAGGAGAGAAAGAAGACTGACCTTCTCACCAAAGAGCTGGCGGAAAAAGAGCAGCGAGAAAAGGATCTATTAACTCAACTGGATCATGGTCAAAAGACTCCTCCGGTCATCGTCATTGCTTCACCTAAGGATGCCAGTGAGATCGAGGCTTCCACCGTTACCGTTTCAGGGGTCATAGAAGATGACCGCGGGGTGGAGCGGATGGAAATCCTCGTCAATGACAAGCCACTGGAAACGCAGATAGACCGTGGCATTATGGTGGAAGGAGATAAATATCCTCGACGGCTTGATTTCCGTGAGCGAATCACTCTTGAAACCGGGGAAAACCGCATTACGATCCGTGCTTTTGACTCTGATGGCCTTTCCGCTGAAAAGATACTTACGGTTTACAAACGTGAGATACGGAAAAACGTGTGGGCCGTGGTCATCGGAATCAATACCTATCCCAATGTTCGTCACCTGAGCTGTGCTGTTAATGATGCGCAAGCCTTCTACCAGCACCTGGTCCATTACAACAACATACCCCCCGAAAATGTCACCCTCCTCGTAAATCAGGAAGCCAATCTCACGAAACTACGCAGTACCCTGGGGACCCATTTGAAAAATAAGGCCGGAAAGGAGGATATGGTTATTGTCTATTTTGCTGGTCACGGAGCTACCGAACGAGATATGATGAGTCCAGATGGAGATGGACTGGAAAAGTATCTCCTTCCCTATGGTGCCGATCCTAATGACCTGTATGCATCTGCACTGCCCATGAGAGAGATCTCCCATATCTTCCACCGCATACAGTCAGAACGCTTAGTTTTCATTGTTGACTCCTGTTATAGTGGTGCAAGTGGGGGGCGAACTGTCAGTCTAGCAGGAATCCGGGCCAGCCTCTCCGATGCCTACCTAGATCGCATTGCGGGCGGGAAAGGCAGGGTTATATTAACAGCGAGCGGAGCCAATGAGGTGAGCAGTGAAAATGAGGAACTGCACCATGGGATATTCACCTATTACTTGCTGGAAGGGCTTCGCGGCAAGGCAGACACCGATGGGGACGGGTTAATTACAGTGGACGAAATCTACGGATATGTATCTAAGCGTGTACCTCAAGCAACCGGCCAGGAACAACATCCGGTAAAAAAGGGAACCGTTGAGGGGCGCCTGATCTTAGGGATTATTGAGTGAGAGAACTGGCCAAACCCATTTGCCCATCCCCCATCGCACATCTCAAATCTCACATCGCCTGGAGCGAGCCTTAGATTTGTCAGGAAACGTTTTAGACCCAGCAAAAAGGGATTACGGCAACAGCCCGCAAACATGTGACCACAAGCTTTGTCTTTTTGATCCTATTCTATTTTGTCCACCAGGCCCCAACTCTTCGCCTTTTCTGCGCTAAACCAGGTAGTTTTGTATTCCAGTTCTTCCCACTCTGCTCGATCCAATTTGCTGTATTTTGCCAGCTTTCCTATATAGCGCTCACG
>JAUVXZ010000248.1 GCA_030603345.1 Pseudomonadota bacterium | reverse complement strand
ATTTGTCCCAAACTGTCTTTTCCTTTCGCCTCCATAAATCGCGAGAATTGAGAGAAGGTCCTCTCGCCTGCCTCTGCCGGCAATTCACCCAGATCTTCTCCGACATAATCTATGACCCTTTCTCCTACAAACTTACCCATGGTGATGAGCTCCAGTATTGAGTTGCTCCCCAACCGGTTGAAACCGTGAAAACTGGCACAAGCGCACTCCCCAACCGCAAAGAGACCGGGGATGAGTTCTTGTGGGCTCTTTTGAGCTTCCCCGAATTCATTGGTCGGGATCCCCGCCATCTGGTAGTGATTGCTGGGTCGCACAGGGCAGAGTTCCTCTTTGGGGTCGATGGCCACGAATTTTTTGAAAAAGCCTGTAACCTCTGGAATTTGCACATCATGAACATAATCAGGCAGATGCCGCAAATCAATCCACACATGCTGGGTATTGTGATCAGGATTCAGGATACCTCTTCCCTCTCGAATCTCTGTCTCGATGGCCCGTGACACCAAATCGCGTGGCGCCAGTTCTTTCATCTTGGGCGCATAACGTTCCATGAAGCGTTCCATATCCTTGTTGCGCAGAATACCGCCCACGGATCGCAAGGTCTCGCTGGCCAGGATACCGGGACCAACGATCCCTGTGGGGTGAAACTGGATGGCCTCAGGGTCCAGAACAGGAAGCTCTGCCTGGAGGATGACGGCGAGCCCGTCTCCTGTGTTCTGTCGGCAATTTGTGGTGATTCTGAAAACCTGGCCATTGCCGCCTGTGGCAAAGACCGTGGCCTTTGATAGAATAGCCACAAATTCTCCCTCTTTTTCCTTAAACACAATAGCGCCTACGCATCGATCTCCATTGAAGAGGAGTTCTGTGGTGATGCTCTGATTCAAGAAGGAGATACCCCCTTTCATGGCCTCTCCCCACACCGTATCCATGATGCCCTTGCCGGTTCGATCTGCTTCGAAAACCGCCCGAAATGCAGGGGACTCTCCAAAATTCAAGGTCATGCCGCCAAAGGTCCTATTGCTGAGTCCCCCCTTCTCGTCCCGCGTAAAATGCATACCATGATTTTCCAGCCACGCGATTTGTTCCCATGAGGCATCAACGATTTTCTTTATGATATTTTGATCCGCTGTACAGTCAGAACCTTTCCAGGTGTCGAATATGTGGTAAATGGGCTTGTCTATGGGGTCCCTGGGGTCAACAGCCGCCATGCCACCTTGGGCCGTTACAGTATGGGATCTTTGAGGGTGGGAGACCTTTGTCAAGGCCATAATGCGGGTTCCAGGTTTCTGCTCGAGAATCTCCGCAGCACAACGAAGGCCCGCCCCCCCAGCTCCGACAATGAGGACATCGCAATGTATTGTTGAACCAATCCGAAGTGTGTTTCCCATCTCAGCTCCCTAAACCTGTTAAATGACAAGAGTCAGCCTTATCCCAACCGCCGCAAACAACAACATAACCAGGATAACCAAACCTGCCAACCCTATCCGAAGGGTTCGAGATTCAAGGTAGTCTCCTATGAAGGACACCAAGCCATATCCGGCATGGTACAGGACCACGACCGCCAAGCTGATATCCACCGCCTTGATAAAATAGTTTTGCATTCTCATGGCCACGGTGTTTGCCTCGTGAGCCATTGCGTAGTTTAAATGCATAAACAGCATATGGGCCGGAATCAGGATCAACAAGTAGGCGCCGGTGATCCTCTGGAGCTTCCACAGCAGCGAATGCTGAATTGCCCAAACCTTGGATGCAACCCCATAAGCCAGGGTCAAACCGGCAATAATCATAGTCAGCCAGAAAAAGACTGCGGATACACTCTGATTACCTATCAACATCAAAGCTCCCAGGAGCGCTACGTAGAGCGCGGAAAGCCACAGCAGCCAGCGAATCATGGATTCATCGTCCCTTGTCTCGAAGCTTTCGTACAGGATGAGCCTTCCACCATTGAGGGCATGGAAGATGACCGGGATGGCTAAGGCCCACTCGAGAATCCTAAAGAGGAAGAATCCGTAGAATTTCATCGTGGCATCGTAGCGGGGGGGCGATGAGAGGGATAAAAGGGTATAGATATGAAACCATACATAGCCAATGAGCAAGAGTCCGGCGATCCGATGGCACCAGGCAAGGACATAGGGCCATCCCCTGGTAGTGGCGTAAGAGGAGAGAATTCGTAAAATCATTGGGCAAAAAAGGAAATACCTATACCATAATTATCTAGTTGGGTTAACCTTGAAATATATTCCTTACATCGTCTACCTTTTCAAGGTTCAAGGCTAAATCTATGATTCTATCTTGTTCATCCTTTGTTATTATATCTTCGCAGAGTTTGTTGAACTTCTCAATCAGTTCCTTTTCAGAAATGGGATTCTCTGGGTCACCTTTAGGATATTCGCAATATCCACTATATCTTCTTCCATTTGTCAGTTCTATTTCCACTCTGGTGGGCCATCGCTGAGGATACAGCGGGGTAAGTTCTGGATCACCTTTGACAGAGATAGTGCCCATAAGGCGTAATATTTCGGAGTGAGTGAGTCTATCGGTTGTAAAATCATCCAGATCAACATGTCCAAAATTGAGTGCAGTAGCAACGCAGAAAGGTAGATTGAACTTGGCAAGGTAAGGGGTATGGGCTTCCACATCTTCAAGCAGATCAAGGGCCTCCTGATATATATAAACGGTTATGGATCTGATGGCTGCTAAATCCAGGTTTACCTCTCTCCAGGCCTTGAGAGCTGCCTCAATAGCAGAATGGGTATGACCGCAAGAGGCATAGTATTTTAGAGAATTTCTTGCTGTGTGAAAGGTCTCTCCTAAGCCATCGGTCAAGATATTAAGATCATAATCATTGGATGTGGCCCTGAGGAAGCCCTTTTTCCCCTCAAAGATGCGGCCTGAACCGGTAAAGCCCTTTTGCGCCAGTAGCGCAGCCAGGAGACCATTCATAGATGACTTTCCCGGGTGAAGCTGTTTACTCATGGCCCCTTCGGTGAGAAATTCCCACAGCCCTGAACTCTGAGTCCCGGCAGAACCAAGGGACCACACAAAAGGCTCTGACTCTAGACCTAGAACCTTTGCTGCCCCGGCTGCTGCACCAAAGGTGCCGCAGGTTCCTGTCGTATGCCAGTATTCATAGTGACTTCTACCAGCGGCCAAAGCGGCTCTTATCCCGGTTTCATATCCGGCAACAATACCCAGGATAAGATCACAACCAGACACATGCTCCTTTTCTGCCGCAGCAAGAACCGCCGGAAGAATCGGTGCTGCAGGGTGAAAGACAGATTGCCGATGCAGGTCATCCATTTCCACCACATGAGAGGAGGCCCCATTAACCAGGGCAGCCATCAGAGATAAGTGCCTGCTATTGGTTGGAATGATGGTTGCCTCCTCGGATCCCTTCATATCGTTTACAAGGGAAAGCACAATCTGAGTAGGCGGTTGAGAAAGGCCGGCAAATGCGGAACTCAACCAATCAAGGAAAAAGGTCTTTATTTGATAGACCAAGGTATCTGGGAGATCTTCGTATCGAAGGGTACAGAAAAACTGAGCCAGTTTTTGGGAAATCGTAGGAGATGTCAGCATGATTGAAGTTATTCCTCGTATAATTTATGTATGGTTATTGCATCTATCTCACAGCCTTGAAGGCAGAGCTTACAGAGGGTGCATTCATCCTCATTAGATTCCACTACTTTGGGATAGTCACCATTTGATGTGAAAATATTAACCGGACAGATCTGGATGCATTTACCACACTTCTCAATACCCAGGCACCTGTCAAGGTCAATGTCAAGCTTGATGAATTCACTCATAATAGGCTCCATATCACCCCTTTTTGCTAATGGCAGCGGCTAATGCCAGAATATCCCGGGACTTTTTTACCACTGCATAGTCGATAAACTTTCCCTCCACCTGGATCGCTGCTGTACCGGCACCTTCAGCCTCTTCAAACACTTGAATGATCTTTTCTGCCCTGGCTATCTCCTCCGGGGTAGGGGAGAATATACGATTGCAGGGCTCAACCTGTTTGGGGTGAATAACCAGTTTGCCTTGGAACCCCAATTCCTTCGCCCGCTTAGCATCAGAGATCAAGGCCTCTATGTCATTGAGATCAATCATAAAAGGAGTGTCTATCGGGGGGGCAATTTCCGCAGCCCTACAAGCAATAGAGATCCTGGACCGGGCATAAAAAAGTTCAGTTCCCTGCGTGGTCATTTCTATGCCCATATCAAGGGTGTAATCTGCAGCACCAAACGCTGCGGTATAGATTCTCTCTGGTTTTGTTTTGATAGATAGAATTTCATAAACGTGTTGCACAGCAGCAGCTGACTCAATCAGGGGAAAGAGGCGAATGGAGCCGTCAGGGATGGTTTTCTTTTTTTCTACCGCACAGAGGAGGCCGTTGATCTCATGAATGTCATCAGGCTTTTCAACCTTGGGGAGTATAATCCCGTTAACGCCTTGTACGACAGCTTCCTCCAAATCATCCTTGATAAATGGGGATCCCAAGCCATTGATCCGAATAAGCATCATCCTGTCTGCGTATTGGGCCACCTTTTCTCTGACCTTGGATCGACTAGTCTCCTTTTCCGAAAGAGGAACCGCGTCTTCCAGGTCAATAATAATAACGTCGGCCTCTATATTGAAGGCCTTTTCTATACGGTCAGGCCTATTACCTGGGACAAAGAGAGCTGTTCTCATAATAAGTCTTGGCATAGTTCACCTCTCAAAGAAAGGTTTTAAGAATGGAGACAATATCATCTAGTCCCTCTGCCACATGGATCCCGGCCTTTTGAAACTGCTCGATC
>JAUVXZ010000016.1 GCA_030603345.1 Pseudomonadota bacterium | reverse complement strand
TGTGATAACGAGGTTCTGTCTTAGAATTGTATTGGTTGGAGTCTTTCTCTCTTCACCCCTATCCTCGCATGCAGGTGTGTTCCATGATTCTCTAGGTCGCGCGGTGAGCTTATCCTCTGCCCCCATGCGGATCATTTCTTTGGCACCGAGCATTACAGAGATGATCTATTTCCTTGGATTAGGCGATAGGCTTGTCGGTGTTACCCGGTTTAGCTCTTTTCCCAGAGAAGCCCAAAGCAAACCAAAGGTGGGTATCTATACGAATATAAATATCGAGAAGGTAATGAGTCTCAATCCTGATCTTGTTATTGGCACTATGGATGGAAACAGGAGAGAGGATGTCGAGATGTTGGAGGAAGTCGATATACCCGTTTATGTTATTAACCCTCGAACGGTGGGCCAGGTCCTCGACACCCTGGAGCGATTAGGAGAGATATGTGGTGTAACCGATAGGTCAGAAAGGCTCGTCCTTTCTTTGAGAGAGCGCGTCTTGAGGGTTGGGAGGGCAGTACGCAACAGAGAGAAACCCTTGGTGCTCTTGGTGATAAACGTGAGGCCCCTTATGAGTGTAAACTGCAACACAATACACCATAACATCATTCAGCTGGCTGGGGGGAGAAACATGACCGGAGATCAGCCAATTACCTATCCCAAACTGAACATAGAGGAGGTAATAAGAAAAGGACCGGATGTGATTATTATCTCATCTATGGAAAGGGGAGAGGAGTTTGAGAGGGCAAAACAGGAGTGGTTTCGATGGTCTACGGTACCAGCTGTGAGCAAAGGCAAGGTGTATCTTATCGATTCTGACCTGATAGACCGGCCAGCCCCGAGAATCGTCGGTGGCTTAGAAGAGATGGCCAGGTTACTGCACCCAGAGGTAGTATGGGATGAGAGGTAGTGAGGATCAGACCCGCCGGCCTCGTCCCGCAAAGCGGGACGGGCAGGGGATAACTCTTGTAAAGGTAGTTATAACCGGACTCATCTTATTAGGGATACTCATTATCATAATCCTGATCTCTTTGAGTCTGGGGCCTGCAAAGGTTTCTCTCCGGGATATTCTTGCATGGTCTATAGGCCACGGAGCGTTGGATCAACAGGCATGGATGATCATCTACAAAATAAGATTGCCGAGGATCTTGCTGGCTGGCTTGGTTGGTTTCTCTCTCTCTCTTGGCGGGGTTGTATTCCAGGCCCTCCTGAGAAACCCTCTTGCGGAACCGTTTATACTCGGTATCTCAAGTGGCGCAGCAGTAGGCGCCATCATCGGTATCGTTTTTGGTTTCGGATTCCACCTTGGCGTACCGCTTCTCTCATTTATGGGAGCCTTGTTTACTGTCTTGCTGGTCATAGGTATAAGCAGCCGCCAGGGAGGACTGGAATCCGCAACGTTACTTCTTACCGGCGTGATTGTTAATGCCTTTTTTACAGCAGTGATCATGTTTTTCATTGCCACCACCAGTGACAGCAGGCTTCATTCCATGCTTTTCTGGCTCTATGGTGACCTTTCCCAGAGCAAATACATTCAGCTCTCGATAAGCCTTCCGCTTATCCTGATTGTATCCGGTATCATCTATTTCTTCTCGCGGCACCTTAATCTCATAGTTGGTGGAGAGGATACGGCCTTACAGATGGGCGTGGAGGTGGAACTGGTAAAGTGGGTATCCTTTCTTGGAATATCCCTGATCACCGGTGTGGTGATATCTTTTTCCGGAATAATCGGGTTTGTTGGTTTGATAGTGCCACACATTATGAGGATGCTTCTCGGGCCCGACCACCGGCTCTTGATACCAGCCTCTGCAATTGGAGGTGCCTGTTTTCTGATAGCTGCAGATACCCTGGCACGGACCATAATATCTCCGAGTGAATTGCCCGTGGGTGTAGTAACTGCCTTTTTAGGGGCCCCGTTTTTCATATATCTTTTAAAACAGAGAGGCAGCCAGTGGACCCAGAGCTGATTCTTAGGGGGGTATTCTTCAGGTATGAGCAACAATGGTGTTTGAGAGGGATCGACTTTGAGCTCAGAAAGGGTGAGATCTTAGGGCTGATAGGTCCTAATGGTTCAGGCAAAAGCACCTTGCTCAAGATTATCGATGGAGTTTTAAAGATACCCAAGGGAGAGATTCTCCTGCGGAATAAACCGCTCTCCACGTATAAGAGGGGTGACATTGCGCGGCAGATAGCCATGGTACCTCAGGAGTCGACCTTTAGATTCCCCTTTTCCGTGTTTGAAGTGGTGATCATGGGCCGTTTTCCTCATCTCGGATTATTTCCTTTTGAGGGGGAAGAGGATGTGAAAATAGCACGACAATCTATGCGACTCACCCACACGCTTGACCTGGCCAAGCGCTCCATAAACGAACTGTCAGGTGGAGAGAAACAGCGGGTGCTCATTGCCAGGGCATTGACCCAGAGGGCTCACATAATCTTGCTGGATGAACCAACATCGTTCCTCGACATACGGCATAAGGTAGAGATATTCGATCTCATTTCATCTCTGACTCTCACACAAGGGCTGAGCGTAATCATTGTTTCCCATGATATCAGTCTTGCCGCACAATACTGCCATCGGATGCTCCTTTTGGATAAGGGAGGTGTCTATAAGATTGGTGAGCCTGCTGAGGTGATAACTGCTGATACTATAAGCACCGTATATGAGTGTCCGGTGCTGGTTGACAAAAATCCGATCAGTAAAACCCCTCGCCTCACGGTTCTTTCAAGGAGGGGAGAGGGTGAGACCCTTGCATAACTCAGTATTTCGGTAACGGTCAGGGCAACGAAGCCCGTTTCGGTTAACGGTTAAGGTAATGTGAAAATAAAAAGACAAATGACGTAATCTCATAACGAAACACACATCGTAACGATTACCGAAAAACGAAACGGGCATCGTAACCGTGACACATAAACGTTACCATAATAGCAAAGCATTACACGCAGGCGTAATTGTATTTAAGAGTCTATGCAAAAACCTCAGGATATAAAGGATAAACCATGATTGATGTATTTCTTAAAGGCGGTCCCATAATGTATCCCCTTTTGATATGCTCGATAATTGCCCTCACGGTGATTATTGAGCGGATGATATTCTGGATAGTCGAGGATCATAGGAGGGACCAAGCCCTGGTCAACGATGTTCTATCGTTGGCTGAGAGAGGCGATTGGGAAACGGTAAGGACAAGCATCGGAGATTCAAAGGATTTTGCGCTGAGGATTCTGGTAGCAGGGATCCTTCATAAGGAGTTTAGCATGGCAAAGGCAATGGAGACGGCTGCTACGGATGAGATAGATAGGATGCGGCGGCATCTTCCCATCTTGGATACCATAATAACCGTTTCTCCCTTGCTGGGTATCTTTGGAACGGTAATAGGGATCATTCTCTCTTTTGAAATACTCGGAAGTGCAGGAATCGAAGAGCCACAGGCGGTAACAGCAGGGATTGCTCAGGCCCTCATAACAACCGCATCTGGATTGGGTATCGCCATTCTTTCACTGTTTCCCTATAACTATTTCAATTCTCGGGTAGAAAAGGCAGCAGCATACATAGAAAAATACGCTACCAGTTTGGAGATAGTGTATAAGAAACTGAATCAGCCGAACAATAACAGGGAAAAAGAGGAAATAGTTGATGAAGGTTAATCTTGGATCACGGAGAAGGGCCCGGATAGAGATTCTCCCGCTCATCGATATCGTTTTTCTTCTCCTTGTCTTTTTTATCTATGCAATGCTCTCTATGGCGGTTCACCGTGGCGTACCTGTAAACCTTCCTACTTCTTCATCTGCCAAGATAGAAAGGGAATCGTTATTGTCGGTGACCATTAAGCAAAGCGGTGAGATACTGGTGGATACTCATCGGGTAGCTTTGAAAGATCTTGCCCGGCTTCTAAAGGTCAGGGCCCAGGCACACAGGAGCCCGGGAGTGCTTCTATTTGCTGATAAAACAGTCTCATACCAGCTGCTCATTCATGTGCTCGATCAGATAAGAGTGGCTGGCCTCAGCAGGATTTCCTTGCAGGCCACGATGGAGAAGCAACCTTGAGCCGATCGTTTGTTTTCGCTTTTCTTATGGCATTAATCCTCCATTCGCTTTTGGCATGGGTAGACTTGGATGTGTTTAAGAGGCCCGTGTATGGTAAAAAGCCCCTGAGAGCCCTGAACATTGATATAGTCAGGCCAAGACCTGTGAAAAAGCGCACTGCGGCAAGAAAACCACCGCCTGTTATTAAGCAGCGCAGCGTACAAGAGTCGATAGAAAAGAAGGTAACACCAACAAAGCGGGTTAAGCCGAAAACCGAACAGAAAAAAACTATTGAATCGGAAAAAGGACCATTACCAAAGGAGAACCAGCCGAAAAGAGATGAGAAAGTGGCTCATCTTAAACTAGCAGAACCTCCTTTTACCGGGAAGGAAGTCGTATCCGAGGAAAATAATCGCTTTGTACCAGATATGGTTGACATACCAATAGCCCCACCGAAAACAGATGATACACCTGAGGAAACAACAAAAAAGGAGTCACCTGAATTACTTCCTGCTCCTCCCATTACTTATGCCCTGCCGAACTACAAACAGAATAGTCCTCCCAAATACCCCTTATTGGCAAGAAGGAGGAGTTATCAGGGAACGGTGCTCCTGGAGGTTCTGGTTACCAGGGAGGGTAAGGTCGGTTCTGTGCGATTGGCTCGATCAAGTGGCTTTGATATGTTAGATAGGGCTGCGATAAAAGGGGTGAAGAGATGGGTTTTTCACCCTGGCAGGAAGGGAGATGAGTTGGTTGAGATGTGGGTAAAGGTACCCATCAGGTTTCAACTGAGATAGATCCAATGGATTTTCCCTTGACAAAAAACCAGCCATTGGATACAAGGTCGGCAATCAACTAGGCGTTTTACCCCAGCAGAGGTAGGGAATGAGCGAAAAATAAAACCATCCCCATGTGTAGATAGGGGTGGTTTTTGTGTTTTTGAGTAAATTACCTGATTGAATCTTTCTCCTCACACCGATACATTCAACCAATCGCCGGTCAGAAAAGCAGATAAAGAGGCTCAGCATGGAACCTGATCCAAAACAGGAAAGAAAAGGTAAAAGGGATGGATGGATATTCTTTTTTGCTGGTTTGATCGGGGCCCTTATTGTTGGATGGATCATTTTCCCTCTTCTCCTTTATTCTGAACGGAGTCAGCCGTTAAACTTCAGTCATGTGAAACATGGTCCAGAGTCAAGTGTGGGATTGGATTGCGAGGAATGCCATTTCTTTTACGAAGATGGGACCTTTTCTGGAATTCCTGGACTGAAGAAGTGTATAGAGTGTCATGAGGATCCAGAATCTCTTTACACGGACAGCCCTGAAGAGGTAAAGCTCTTCACCAATTTTATCGAGCCCCTCAAAGAGATCCCCTGGCTGGTGTACTCACGACAGCCAGATTGTGTATATTTCCCCCACATAGCTCACGTAAAGATGGCAGAAACTGAATGCAGGGTCTGTCACGGGGATTTTGCCACAAACCATACCCTACCAGTATTCAAGGTTAATAGGCTCACCAAGTATAGCATCGATATCTGGGGAAGAAACATCGCTGGCTACAGGAAAAATACCTGGGACAGGATGAAGATGAATGATTGTGCAGCGTGCCATAAGCAACAGGGAAAGGAACACAACAACGCCTGTCTCGTATGTCATAAGTGAGGATCGGTGCCATGGAATTTAGCCGAAGGAATTTTATAAAATTTTTCGCGGGAGGCATAGGGGGAACCCTGGTATCTCCCCTTCCCTGGAAACTTATCGATGACATAGCGATTTGGACCCAGAACTGGTCTTGGGTACCACTGCCGGGAAGGGGAAAATTTTCAACGGTTAACTCTGTGTGTACGCTCTGTTCAGGTGGTTGTGGGATCGAGGTCAGGAAGGTCGGCAATAGGGTGGTAAAGATAGAGGGCAGGCGCAATTATCCGGTGAATCAGGGGGCTCTCTGCCCCCTTGGCATGGCAGGTCAGCAAATCCTCTATAATGAGGGAATCCGGTGGAAGGCCCCAATGAAAAGGGTTGGGCCGCGGGGGTCTCAGGAGTGGGAGGAGATCACCTGGGATGAAGCGCTCAATGGACTGGCGACAAAGATCAGAGGATTGCGGAATGAGGGAAATCCGGAAAAACTGGCAGGTATTGATGGAAATCACTCCCGATCTACTGTGGCCCTTCTCATAAAAAGGCTGTTTGATGCAATTGGAAGTCCCAACTACTTGGGTATGCCGCGAGAGGAAGATACCCATGCGATGGCTGCGTTCCTCATGCAAGGAACCAATGGTCCCGTGGCATATGATCTGGAAAATTCCGATTTTATCCTGAGTTTTGGGTGCCCCCTTTTAGATGGATGGGGTGCCCCCGGGAGGATGATGAGTGCGTGGGGGCAAGTGGCTGGCGATAAACCGAGCACAAGACCCTTTCTCGCGCACATTGATCAGAGAGCCTCACGTACTGCATTAAAGGCTGATCAGTGGCTTGCTCCGTTTCCAGGGACAGAGGCAGCTCTGGCTATGGGCATTGCTCATGTCCTCATCAGGGAAAAACGGTATAGCAAAGAATTCGTTGATGATTGCACCTTTGGTTTTGCTGATTGGTTTGATGCACAGGGACATGGGCATAAGGGGTTCGCGAACATTGTTCTAAAGAAATACTCTCCTCAGATTGTTGAAAACATCACAGGGATAAAGAAAAGTATCGTTATTGAGCTTGCCCGAAGGTTTGCATCATCACATGCCCCTATTGCGCTTACCGGTCGGGGAAAGGGTCTGTTGCCTGGCAGTGTGTATGAATTCATGGCCGTCCACGCCCTGAATGCATTGGCAGGAAGAATCAATAAAAGTGGGGGGGTTCTTGTAGCACATGATCTTCCTTTGGCCCCCTGGCCAGATGCAGAATATGATACGGTAGCTACGGATGGTCTGAAAAGAGAGAGGCTCGACCGTGCTGGAACGCCGCGATATCCCTTTACCAGGAGCCTCATACATACCTTTTCAGAGGCAGTAAACAGCAGTCAGAGTTCCCCTGTTGACATCCTGCTCATATCTTCTGCAAATCCTGTGTTCACGATTCCCGATAGCAAGAGCCTGATCGAGGCATTAGACAAGATACCCTTTATCGTGAGTTTCTCTCCCTTCAAGGATGAGACCTCTCTGATGGCAGATCTGATACTTCCTGATCATACCTACCTTGAGAAGATGGAGGATGTTCCACGGCCAACCGGGGTGCAGTACCCCCTGTTTGCCCTTTCACAGCCAGCGGTAAAGCCATTATATAGGACAAGACACAGTGGAGATGTAATCATTTCTCTGGCACAAAGGATAGGGGGAACGATTGCTGAGTCTTTTCAGTGGAACAGTTTTGAGGAGACACTAAAGGGAAGAGTCAAGGGTCTCTATCAGTTAGGACAGGGGCAGATTGCCTATGATGGGTCTGAACCGGTCTGGAAGAGATTGGATAAAAAAAGCGGGTTGACCCCAGTGTATTCGTCGTTTGAATCAATGTGGGAGGCTCTGAGGGAAACCGGATGCTGGTATGTCCCTTCCCACACCTTTGGTACATGGTCCGAGATCTTTCAAACGCCGAGCAAGAAATTCGAGTTTTTCTCTTCAAACATAGAATTGGCCCTCAAGACCTATTCAAAGGGGAAATCCCTTGATGATGCCCTTGCAGATGTGGGCATCCTAGCGAGAGGCGATGAGGTATATATGCCCCACTACGAGGAGTTGAAATCGAGGGCAGATGAGAAGGAATATCCCTTGCTTCTCGTTCCCATTGAATTGATCAACCTGGCGAGTGGATGGATAGGCAATCCACCGTTCTTGAATAAGACGCTTTTTGATCATCAGCTCAGAAAAGATGATCTCTTTGTGGAGGTTAATCCAAAAACAGCATCCACCCACGGTTTACAGGAAGGTTCAAAAGCGGTTCTTAAATCACGTACTGGAGAGCTGACGGTGAGGGTCCACGTTTTTCATGGGGCCATGCCTGGTGTTGTGTTTATCCCTCTTGGTCTTGGACATACTGCTTATGATCGGTACCTGAAGGGAAAGGGTGTTAATCCGTATGAGATCATAGACCCGACTGAGGATCCCCTGAGTGGGCAGTCTGTGTGGTGGAATACCAGGGTTACGATGGTCAAGATATAACAGGCATCGAGAAAAAGGATAGGCGATGAAAAAGCGAGACAGTGCCAAAGGTGCAAGATACGGGATGGTTATTGATCTGGATAGATGCACCGGCTGTGGTACGTGTACTATTGCCTGCGCCGCTGAAAACAATGTTTCTGTTTTGTATGATGAATCGGATAAGACCAGGAACATAAACTGGCTCAAGATTTACATGCTCACCAACGGGAAAGCGTTTCCTCATACCGAGGTGGTATATCTCCCGAGGCCGTGCATGCAGTGCGGTAATCCTCCGTGTGTGCCTGTGTGCCCGGCTACAGCAACGACAAACGATTCAGACGATGGCATCGTGAGCCAGATATATACCCGGTGCATCGGTTGTCGGTACTGTATGGCTGCATGTCCATATCATGCACGGGATTTCAATTGGTTTGATCCCGCCTTCCCTAAAGGTATGGATCGGTACCTCTCTCCCGAGGTTTCTCCAAGGATGAGAGGTGTGGTAGAGAAGTGTAGCTTTTGTCACCATAGGCTCATGAGTGCCAAATCAAAGGCGTACTTTGAGGGCAGGAGAGACCTGAGAGAGGATGAATATATTCCTGCCTGTGTCGAGGCCTGTCCTACACAGGCCATAACCTTTGGCGACCTCAATAACCCCAAGCATAGGGTTTCCGAACTCATCAAGAACCCCTCTGCATTCAGGTTGCTGGAGCGGCTTGGTACCGAACCCAAGGTATATTATCTCACCACCAAGGACTGGATGAGGCGCATGGCAGACAACTATTTGCAAGGGGAATCTAAAAAAGAGGGTAACAGGCCGGAGAAGAAGAATGGATGAAGCTCTAATTCCCAATGGTGTTCAAAGATGCTCGCCCAAGACATTTTTTCTGTGGATGCTTGTATGGTTAGCGCTTATTTCCTGGGGCCTGGTGTCAGCCTTTTTATGTTTCTATAAAGGGTTGAACCAGACGAATATGAATCACTATTTTGCCTTTGGCCTGTGGATTGTCTTTGATCTTTCCCTGATTGCCCTCGGAGCAGGTGCATTTTTTACCGGATTCCTTGCCCATGTCATTGGAAATGTCTTTATTTATCCTTTTGTCAAGAACCTGAAGACCATTGTTAATGCAGCTGTTGTCATAGGGTTCATCTGTTATTCAGGTGCTATAGCCATGCTGGGAGTAGATATTGGTCAGCCTTTGAGGGGATGGTTTATTTTCTGGCATGCCAATGTCCATTCCATGCTCACCGAGGTCTCTTTTTGTATCACGGTATATCTGGGTGTACTCACCATTGAATATCTGCCCCTCATATTTTCCAACAGAAAACTGGATAAGATACCAGAGCTTAACATATTTGGTGATAGTCTACACCACCTCGTGGCCCTGTTTGCTGCTGCAGGAACCTTTCTCTCCTTTTTTCATCAGGGTTCGCTGGGAGGGATGTTTGGGGTACTTTTTGGTCGTCCCTTTGCGTTCAGACAAGGATTTTTTATATGGCCATGGACCTTCTTTTTGTTTATCCATTCCTCTATTGCGGCAGGTCCTTCTTTTACCTTGCTCTGCGTTTGGATTACCCAGAAAGTCACCGGAAAAACACTGGTTCAGAAGAGTGTTTTCACCCTTCTGGCCAAAATTTCAGGCTGGCTCCTTGCCACCTACATCATTTTGAAGATTCTGGACACGATAGGCTGGGCCTACGGGGTGGTTCCCAGGGCTGGACTTTCCTTTATGGATTTTTATCAGGGGTTTTATGGGGTTTGGCTCATAATTGCCGAGATCGGAGTTTTTGGTATTATTCCGGCGATTATCCTGATCACCCCTCAGCTGAGGGAAAGGAATGGGCTCCTCGTTATCGGCGCAGCGATGAATGTCATTGGTATTGTGTTCAACAGATTTGTTTTTAGCATTCAGACCCTGGCCGTACCAGTTATGCCGTTTGACACCTTTATGAGTTATTTACCAACCTGGCAGGAGTGGGGTATTGCACTTGGCACTGTTGGGTACGGGATTCTTTTGTTCTCCCTCTCCTACAGATATCTATCACTTTTTCCACAAGAGGCTGAACTGAATCCAGTCACCATTTTTGGCCAGGTTGTCAAGGATTTTGGCGTGATAAAAAGAGGCTGATATGTTTCCTTTTGTGTTTGAGTGGACATGGGATGCGGGCCGTCTTATCTTTATGGGGCTTCTTTATATGGTGCTCGGCGCCATCTCATTGGGCGTGCTCTACGCCTTTGTCATGACATGGCTCAAGCTCACGGGACGCGAGAAGCTCTATGAGCGATTATGGCTGAGATTCCCGTTCACCCTCTGGTAAGCATCTTACCTGATCTTTATTATTCGTATAGCCACAGACCCACACAGACTTTTTAGCCGAGCGACATGCTCGGCTAAAAAGTGTCATCGCTTCGCGGTAACAAGCTGGAACTGTCGGCTGAGGAAAATAACTTATGCTGTCCGTGTGGGGCTCTGGCTAATCTATTAAAACGGATTGTGCAGTTCTTCCATGTTTCATGAAGTAATAGTCTATACGACGGTATCATGGCGCCAGTTCTTGTCGTCCTGTTCCGGGTAATCGAGATTATAGTGAAGCCCCCTGCTCTCCTTCCGCATGGTAGCTGAGGTAATGATTAACTCGGCGACCGTTGCTAGATCTCTCAGTTCCAATAAATCCATTGTGATGATGAAATCCCAATAGTAGTCTTTGATTTCCTGCTGGATGACCTCGATCCTCCTCTTGGCCCTGGTCAGCCTTTTGTTGGTCCTGACAATGCCCACATAGTTCCACATCAGCCTTCTTACCTCATCCCAGTTATGTGAAACAACAACAGACTCATCGCTGTCAGTAGCTGATCCTGGGTCCCACAGAGGGACAGGGGGGGATTCATGACTAGCTTTATCAGCTACCTTCAGGACACTGTCTTCAAAGGCCGATTTCGCAAAAACGAGGGCCTCAATAAGGGAATTACTGGCCAACCTGTTTGCACCGTGCAGACCGGTACAGGCTACCTCACCGATTGCATAGAGGTTGGTTATGGTGGTCCGGCCATGGGAATCTGTAAGAAGGCCACCACACATATAGTGAGCAGCCGGTACAACGGGGATTGGCTCTCGGGTGATGTCTATGTTTAACTCAAGACATCTCTGGTAGATATGGGGGAATCGTTTCCTGATAAAATCCCGAGGCTTGTGACTTATATCCAAAAAAACGTATTCATCCCCACTCTTTTTTAGTTCAGCGTCAATTGATCGTGCAACGATGTCCCTTAAAGCCAAGTCTTTTAAGGGGTGATAGCGTTCCATAAAATGGTTGCCTCTTTTGTCAACCAACCGCCCCCCTTCGCCCCTGACAGACTCACTAATCAAAAAGTTCTTTGCCAGGGGATGGTAGAGACACGTGGGATGGAATTGTACAAATTCCATGTTTGCTACCTTTGCCCCAGCTCGGTAGCCTATAGCCAGACCATCACCGGTGGCGATATCCGGATTGCTGGTGTACAGATACACCTTCCCTGCCCCTCCGGTTGCAAGAACCGTTACCCTGGCAAGGAAGGTTTTAACCTCCCCGGTATGTATATCTAATACATAGGTCCCCCAGCAGGTCTCTTCGCTTTCGTTTGTTGAAATGCCCCGTCTTATAAACTTTGAGGTTGTAATCAGGTCTATAGCCATATGGTTTTCATAGATCCTGACATTGCTCTCCTTCTCCACATTGTCGATAAGGGCCCTCTCCAGCTCTTGCCCGGTAAGATCATCAGTATGGACAATCCTCCTCCTGGAATGGCCTCCTTCGCGAGTGAGATCTAATCTATTAGCCTGTTTCTTATTGCGTGAGAACCTGACCCCGAGGGAGACGAGCTCCTGAATCATAGCAGGCCCGTTGGTTACAACCATGCGGACAACCTCCTCATTGCAAAGCCCAGCGCCCGACTCCAGTGTGTCGGCCATGTGAAGATCAAAGGAGTCTTGGGGGTCTAATACAGAGGCGATCCCCCCTTGGGCATAATTGGTTGAGGCATCCATCTTTTCTTTTTTCGTGACGATATTAACGGTTCCTCGCAGTGCCGCCTTGAGGGCAAAGCTGAGTCCAGCGATACCACTTCCGATGATGAGATAGTCTGACGTTATTTCCATTTGTCCTTTATTTAGTTACAATTTTATTTCGACCGCAGAGACACCTGGGCTAATCCTTGGTTGACTTGGCCCAACAAAATATCTGCGTTCATCTGCGTGGATCTGCGGCTAATCTTTTTCAACTTGAGGTCACAGTGATATACTGCCAGGCAGTCCGCGGGTAGCGTTTCGTCCGTGGAGTTCCCTGGCCCTAAATTTACATAAAATGGGGTTTTTTGCAACTTATGATTGATTGCTCCCTTGAACATAGAGTACAGTACAGAGGCTATGGGAATATCAGCGATCATATTTGATTGTGATGGGGTGATGTTTGATTCCCGGAGGGCCAATGTTGATTTCTACAATCATATTTTGTCCCATTTTGGGCTCCCACCCTTGGCAGATGATGATGTTGCATTTGTCCACATGCATACTGCCGAGGAATCGGTAAATCACATTTTCAGGGATAGCCCTTACAGGGCTCAAGCCCAGGAATACCGGTTGACCAAGCTCGACCATACCCCCTTTATAAGAGAGATGGTTATGGAGCCAGGGCTGACAGAATTGCTTGAATTCCTCAAACCACGCTTTGGTCTTGCAGTGGCGACCAACCGGAGCAATACTATTGGAAAGGTTCTCGAATTCCACGGTCTGACAGGATATTTTGATATCGTGGTATCCTCGCTGGATGTCAAAAACCCCAAACCCCATCCCGAGCCTATCCTCAAGATCTTTGATTTTTTTGGGATTGAGTCTCACCAGTGTCTGTATGTAGGTGATTCTGAGGTAGATTGGGAGGTCTGCCAGGCTTCCGGAGTGACCCTCGTCGCCTACCGCAACAGGGGCCTCAAGGCCCCCTATTGCGTAGACAAACTCCTGGATGTGCTAACCATTTTACCACTCTTTTCCTAGGAAGATTCCTTAAGGCAGAAAAAAAGGAGCGACTAATCAGTATAGTCGCTCCTTTTGGCTTGTGTGCGTTATGTCAGTTTTTAGCTCGTTGGGGCGAGAGGCACTACCCTCGGAGTCAAGAAGATGAGCAGTTCACTCTTCTCAATTCGTTTGCTCTCTGTGCCAAATAACCATCCAAGGAGAGGGATGTTCCTGAACCATGGTGTGCCTTCCTCGCTAATGCCTTTGAACTCTTTATAGATTCCACCGATAACCACGGTGTCTCCACTGGCAATCATCATTTTTGTCGTGGCACTTTTGGTAAGGATTGGCACATATTCGCCCACCCGGTTGGCATAGTCAGGGAAATCATCATTCACCGTGATGTTCATCGTAACCATGTCGTTTGGTGTGATTTGGGGCGTAACGTTCAGCTCTAAGGTGGCATCAACCTCTTTTGCTGTTCTGTTTCCTTCGATATCGGTGTAGGGGATATAGAGCGTAGTACCTTGTTTAATGGTTGCCGTCTGATTATCCTGAGTGATAATCTTTGGCGCAGAAATGGTCTTTAACTTTCCCTCTGTCTCACCCAGTGTTATCCTTGCATTTAGAACCATTGTTGCACTGGTAAAACCGATGTCAAACATGCTACCAGCAAGGGGACTGAAATTTGTGGCAAAATCGTAGGTATAAGTATTGCCAGGTCCTCCTCCGCCCCATGGATTCTGGTAGGTTCCAGTCCAGTTGACTCCAAGATCCCGCGAGAACGTGGTTTTGGCCTCCACAATCCTGGCCTCAATCATCACCTGCTTGATCGGCGTATCTAGCCTCTTTTTCAGGGCTCGTGCCTCTTGAATATTGGACGCTATATCGGTAAAAATTATGGTCTTACTTCGCGTATCAACGGATAATTTGCCCCTCGGTCCCTTTACATTTTCATCTATACGCTTTTTGATATCTCCCACATCTGCATAATTGACCGTTATATAACCGGTTACCAGTGGCTCTGCTGCTTTAATCTCCTCTTCCGCAGCCTTGGTTGCCTTTATGGTTTCCTGTTGTGCCTTGAGTTTCTCCTGCCTTTCTTTCTCCAAATTTCTTATTTTCCCCTTGGTGGTTATCCAGATGATATTTCCCTCTTTAATCATGCCGAGGTCGTTGGACTCGAGCACGATGTCCAGGGCCTGATCCCAGGGGACATTCTTTAGTCTCATAGATACGGTTCCCTTTACCTCGGGCCCCCACACCAGATTCAGCTTGCTGACCTCGCCTATTAATTTGAGGATGTTCTTTATGTCTGCGTTGGCAAAATCAAGGCTTATCCTTTCTCCGGTATATTTTCTGTACTTTTTTGGTTTAGGGGAACGAGGCGGACCAACAGCAGGTTCAACCTCACGGGGAATTTGCTCTGGCGCCACAGTTGTCTTTGCCAGGCGGGCTGTAGTTATTGTTTTGGCGGGGGGCTTGACAGAGGTTTTATTGAAGTCCAACCGGATTTCCTGCTCAGTCCCCATCAGGTGGTAGGGGATCATTTCTTTTAGCTGTATCTCAAACGCAACGCTCCTGTCCGGCACCCTTACAATGGGGGTAATTCGGTTGACGACCCCTCGAAAATGAGAAGAATCTATATACCGTGTCAGTTCAGGGCGGATCGTGACCTCCTTTATTTCTAAGAGCAAGGTAAGGGGGTCTTTCCGGCTGAGCTCATATTCTGCCTTTTCTCTTGTGGTAATGGTGACCCTTGATTTATTTTTGGGGAGCATAAAGAAATCAATTCCCAGTATCTCGTTCAGTTTCGTTTTACCCGGAGCAAAGAACAAGCGGGGTTCTTTTTGTGCGACTGCCTCCTCTTTGCTTGCCACAACTGGTGGCCCAACTGTTTCATAAGGTTTTTTCAGAGAAAGTAAAACGTCTATTATTCCATCCTTTTCCTGCACGCTGTATTCGACATCCTCGTAAAGAGTGGCAGTAACCCTGGTAACCAGGGATTTATCGTCCATTCTCTCAAATGCGATGGCCTTTATGATTCCATCCTTGCTGACATCTGGCCCAGTCAATCCCTCAGTTGGTAGTGCAGTTACATCTACTATAATGCGTAACGGTTGCACGAGCTTAAAGGTCGTATACGGAACAGCTTTTGAGCTGGTTATCGCAACCCTTGTGGATCGTTCAGACGGCAGAGAAACAACCTTGATTGATTCGATCTGAGCAGATCCTTCTGGTGCAAGGCCCGGTGCCTTTTTCGTGGTAGGTGTTGGGGCGCAACTTACGATAACACAGAGTAAGCCTATGGTTATCAAGAGAAGGATGAGATTTCCTCTTCTCAGGCATTTGGTATCCAACATGCCAAGTCTCCTTACATTTTTTCTGTTTTTTAACCTATTCCAGTGACGGCAGCCTTATAATACGATCTCTGACTGTTTTGCGGCCTCTAATGTCCTTATAGTGTTCCCTAACAACGACCTTTTTCTCAAGGATCTCGGTAACTTGTCCGCCCTTTTTTCCCATAGGGGTTCCTACTTTAATTACATGACCATCTCCCTTTGAATCCCGGACAAGTGCCCAATTCCCGCCCCTAGTTACTATTATCGCTGAGATGGTCAACTGGGAGATGTCAAGGGTTTCAAGATAGGTTCTCGGTTTTGCTCTTGCCTCTCTTTCCTCTAACTCCTCTCTTACTGTTATAAATGATTTGAAGGGGTCTACTTTATTCGTCGGATCATAAAAATAGGGTGCTTCTTCCTTCTCCTTCTGAACCTTGGGCTCAATCTTTGCAGCCTTAGTCTTATCCTCTATAGGTTTTTGAGACGGCTTGGAGAGCTTTTCCTCTTCTTTCGGAATCTTCAAGATGGCCTTCTTCCCGGTCTGTGCAGAAGATATCCCTAAGAAGAGAGGAATAACCCCGATGCCGATGAGTAAAAACAAGATTGTCCCAATTCTTTTTATTGTGCCCACTTTGAGCCTTTGCTACTCCTTGAACCGGTACGTTAGCGATTTGCAGGTAGTCTTGAGCGTGGTGCTGGTACTTTGAACCGGAACCATGCTCAAATTGACAACGTTAACAATCCTATCCAATTTTGATACCTTGTCGAAAAAGAGAGCCACGTCGTGGTAGCCCCCCCTTACCTCTATATTAACCGGTATTTCTATAAAATATTCCCTTGAAACCTCTCTTTGGGGGCTGAAAAGGAGGAATTCTAGGTTAGAATCATTACCGAGTTTAGTAATACTCTTTAAGAGGTTCGGTATTTCACTGGTAGTGGGTAAGAGCCTGAGGGCAAATTGCAAATCTCCCTGGGCCTTAGCAAGTTCCTTTTCAAGCTTTTCCAAATTCCTAGCCCGTGCTTTGGCAAGCCTGAGCTGTTTTTCTAGCGTATCCAGTTGGGTAGTTAACGTTTTTATTTCAGCTGTTTTCGGCATGTATATAAGCCAAACAAAGAGAGTTATGAGGATAACAACCGTGCCCGCAAAGATGAGCACTCTGTGAGCCATCCTCAACTTAGATATCTTGTCGCTATAGGTATTGAGATCCACTGCCATGGTCCTTATTTCTTTTTTCCCTTTGCTGCTGGGGCTTGTTTTTGTTTAAATGCATAGGTCTTACACTTGAGGGCAAAATCTTTAAGGCTGAGATCAAGTCCCGCTATCTTTTTTTGCCTTGTTCTTACTAATTCAACAGATTGTATGCTCTGTGTGCTTTGCAACCTATCCATAAAATCAGCAACGGTTTCGTTATCCATTGCTGTTCCCTCCAGCATAAGCGTTCCCTTGTTTTCTCTCAGGCTGGCAAGCCAGAGCTTATCTTTTGGGACACTCATGGCGATATCGTCCAAAAGTTTGACTGGACCGGTCTTGATTTTTTCTAATTCTGTTATTGTCTTAAGTTTCATCTCAATGTCGGCGATAGTCTTTTTGAGATCCCTTATTTTGGCGTTCGTGTCTTTGTAAGTGTCCAGTTCTTTCTGCTGCTCATCTATCTTGTGTCTTAGGGAGTTTATCTGTTTGCTAAAATTCATATAAAAGTAAGTTATTGCCAGGAGGATAATGATGACAGAGCCAAAGTAATACGTGATCTGTCGTCTTATATTCTCCTTTATCCTGGCAGCCCTGAATGGAAAGAGATTAATTCTGATCATCGATCACCTATACTCCTTAGGGCGAGACCTATTGCAATAGGAGCAATAGGAGCAGAATAGTTTAAGTATCCTGTGTCGAATGATTTTTCCCTTATTTCCATATTAGCAAAGGGATTGAGGGTCCCTATTTTTAGGCCGGTCTCCAAACCGAGATATTTACTGAATCCGGGAATCAGGGATGAACCTCCGGTCAACAGGATACTTTCGACCTTTATGTCGGTAAATGTCGTTGCAACAAAATCAAGGGCCCTCTTTATTTCTTGACCCCACCTCGTAACGGTTCCAGAAAATGTCTCTTCTATATCAGATCTCTGTTCCGTTGCAAAAGGCTTGGCTCCTAGTTTAATTCTTTCGGCCTCTTGATAGGAGATGTTTAATTTTTTTTGTATCTCACTGGTTATTTGGGAGCCCCCGTAAGATGAGTCTCTCGTGAATATTGAAACGCCATCCTTAATGACGTTTATGGTGAGGTGTTGAGCGCCGATATGTACCAGGGCATGGCAGCCAGATTGTTCATGATCGCTTATTTCGAAGGCATTTTGGAGTGCAAAGGCATCGATATCGAGAATAGCAGGATTGAGCTCAGTTAGGTGAAGCAGGCTTATATACTCTTCAACAATATCCTTCTTTGCAGCTACCAAGAGAACATCCATATACGATTCCTTTCCCTCTTCTTCTGGCTCTTCTTCACCCGAGTAAAGGACCTGGAAATCTAAATTGACGTCATTGATGTCAAAAGGAATGTATTGTTCTGCTTCACCTTGGATGCTTTCTTCTAGGTCTTTCTCTTCTTTTCTAGGAATAGTGATCTTTTTGACTATAACTGAATAGCCAGAGATAGACAGGGCCACATTTCTGTTTTTAATCTTTAGATTTTGGAGGAGGTTTCCCAAGGCGGCAGAGACTATCTCCATCTCCTTTATAGAGCCTTCCAGTATAGCATCCCGCGGCAGCCCTATAGTGCCGAAATTTTTGAGGATCATCCCCTTGGCAGTATCCTCAATCTCGGCAACCTTGATTGAATGTGATCCGATATCAATCCCAACTATTTGATTTTTCTTTGGTATGGGCATGCTAGGCTTGAATCCTTGAAGATTTACGTATCATTAGAAAAGATCTTCTCTTTGTCGCTTAGTTTGTAGCCGAGGGCCAAAATGATTTTTCTTTTTGTCTCCATCCGACAATCCTTACCTTTTTCAATCCTGTCGATGGTGAGTGGAGATACACTAGCCTTTCTAGCCAGCTCTGCCTTACTGAGCAAGAGCTCTTCTCTTATTTTCCTTACCGTATTCTGGTGCACTATCTTTTCCCTCCAACAAAATTTAATCAAAAAATAAGAAAAGTTTCTATACTAATACAATATATAATTTAATTTGTCAAGGATTTTTAATAAATTAAGTAAAATTATTACAATTTATATACATATAGTGGTTATTTCTAATCTTGACACAATATATTGTAATATTCCCATAAGAATCTTATCGAAATAACCAGAAAAAACTGTAACTATTTTAGAATTGCCTATTTTAAAAAATTACTGTACAAGAAGGCAACTCGTCCGGCAAGTTCACCAGGGCAACGTCAAAGTCCAGGGTATGGGTATCTTTTTTTTGGTTATGCCCCACATAGTTTAGATGAGTGGGCGCTTCAAAATGGTTTATATAGATGGAGCCTATGATTCTAATGCTTAGGTGGCAATAAACCATTTTGAATTGACCCAGTAACGGACCATGTTATAGGGCATAACCAAAAAAAAGATACCCATACCCTGCAAAGAAGCTTAAAAATCAATAAGTTAGATTCCATTATGACGTGACCCTGCTAAGTTGACAGATTTCATGGATAGGTAGAAAGGAACCATACGTGGAGAGAGCGGGAAAGAAGGGGAAACAGGCGGCAGAACCTCGGAAAAAGAGCCTGTTCAGGGAGTATTTGGAGGCAGCCATAATAGCCGTTCTTCTGGCACTCTTTATTCGGGCATTTGTGGTTCAAGCCTTCAAGATCCCTTCGGGGTCTATGAAGCCAACATTGCTTATTGGTGATCATATCTTGGTAAATAAGTTTGTGTATGGAGTCAAGATCCCGTTTACTGACCACTCCATTTTCCAGATCAAGAAACCGAAGAGGGGAGATATAGTCGTATTCAAATGGCCGAGAAATGAGAAGAAGGATTTCATCAAGAGGGTTATAGGAGTTGCAGGGGATACGATTGAGATAAGAGATGATGCACTCTATGTGAATAATGAAAAAATAGAGACAAAATATGTCGGGATGTATAGAGATAGAGACATCGGGCGTGCGCATCAGTACCTGGAATTTTTTGGTGAAACCAATCATTATATATTGGATGTATACAAGAAAAATGAGGATTTTGGGCCTCAGGTAGTTTCGGAAAACGCTATCTTTGTTATGGGTGATAATCGTGATCAGAGCCTTGACAGCAGATATTGGGGCTTTGTTTCCCTAAATAAGCTCAAGGGCAAGGCCTTTATTATCTATTGGTCGTGGCCACATTGGAAGAGGCTTGGGCACCTCGTTCGGTAACATGAATCATACCACATGATCTGCTGATTTCTATGCTCACCAATCTCTATCCTACCAAAGGCGGATGGTGGGCGTTCCATAATCCCTAACTTCCTCAATTGATTTGGGCTTGTTGGGTTAGCCTATAACTATCAACTTTAAGTACTTTAGGCACTTTTACCCGCCGGACTTATGGCGGGTTAAACTTTAGGCACTTCTTTTCTTTGCCTCATGTATTGGTAACGTTCAAAAGTTGAGGCATTTAGGTTTAAGAAGGTAATGCCTGTTTCTGAAAGGCGATATCTGACAAAAAATACCACCGTGTTCTGCAGTGGCCAAATATTTGGGATTTACTCCACAAAACACTTGCGCCTTTGGTTATGCTCTGTTAAATGCCAAATATTTGGCCATATCGTTTGAGGCTAATAGATATCGCCTTAAGGAAATTGGCATTACCAGCTAGACAAATTGATTCTCATCATGTGGCTGAAAAAACAACTGGACCTCAGCTCTTGAACGTTTCCCATGTATTATGTTGACGAAATAGTTGCCAATAGGTCAGTAAGTAAAATAGAAGTTACTTCTGTTCTCGAGGAGAGCCTCAATGAAAATGATCTATTTAATAGGAACTCGGTCACTAAACTCAGGAGGCTCGGCGTAAAGGACGATGACGCCCTTATTCTTCTGGCCAACCATAAGTCGGTGAGAAAGTATGGGTATAAGCTTTCAGTTGATACCCTCAAGCATATCCTGAATTTATCAAAGAAACACAGCAGATCATCTCCTCTCAAGGGCCTCATCAAATCCCCCTTTCTCTTTGTTAAGACGGGGTGGCTATATGAACATGCTCCCTCATTTGTCTTTTACCATAGATAAAGGCAAGAAGAGCTTGATTCCTATATCCTCCAGTTTGCTGAAAACTATCGATCCCTTTTTTTGGCAAATCAGGTATCTTTTGATTTTCAGGAAAAATTGGACAATCTGAGGCGGGTTCTGGCAGGTACCTTTTGGGAGAAAGAGATCTGGGATCCTGTTGAAATGATAGTGTGGGCCAGAAAGAATAACCTGGCAGGGCTTGAGCTCGATGTCGATTTTCACCCCTTCAATCATGCTCGACTGCTCCCAGAGGAATTCAGTGAGGACAAGAGGCACGAGATAGGAACTGCTGCCACAAGGTTTGGAATAAAGATAGACGTACATTCACCTATTGTCGGGCCCTATGCACCGTTTCCCAATGCCGATAGGGGGAAACCACTCTTCCGTAATCCTTTGGATTCCCTGGGGCCTCAGCGGGAGACCATCTTCCTTGCACGAGACATAGGTGCAGGATCGGTTGTGGTCCACCTTATTGACCTGACAAGGATCAAGGAGATGGCAAATCTCGTTATGACAGCAGCCGGGACTCCTGTTCGCGTCACTGTAGAGAATTACTGCGAGACAGAAAAACGGCAGGATGCAGATACTCTCATATCCATCTTCAATGAAATCTGCAATCTTTTACCGAAGGAGGTGGTCAGGGATAATTTTGGGATAACCTTGGATGTTGGGCACCTGAATATCGAAGGGGAGGATCCTTTGATCGGGGCAGAAAAGATCGGCAGATGGAGTAAAGACAAAGGGGTCTTCTTAAGGGTGCATGCCACTGACAACTATGGTAAATTGCTCTTTGCTCCCCCTCACTATAGCGCAGATGTGCATGGGAATGTTTCTGGCAAAGGGATCAACAATGCCCTCATAATAAAGCGGCTGCGCTCTATCGGGCTTGATTTTGATGTGTTGGCAGAACAAATCCAGCCTTTAACCTCCACTGATATAGCCCTTATCGATCAGGCACAGAGATTCTCTCTTGGGGTTTCACAAGACAGCATTGTTAAAAAGGGAAAAGCGAGATTATCGACTATAAAGGTGGATAGCCTCATTGATGGAGAGGCGAAAAAGGAGGAGGCGTATCAATTCTTGGTTGGTCTTGAGGGTATAGATTCTCTTCGGGAATATCTCCTTTATAGAAAGATCCAGACCAAGCAATACCTTTCGGTGGATGAGGCCAGAAGGTCATCTCTTGAATTTATGCGAATGCCCCAGTCTTTCAGACGAGAGCTCATAGAATATATAGATGACCTTTTGGCGCCGGTACAAAGAGAAACCGGGCGGATCGATAGAAGTAAGATAGATCTCATATATCAGAATCTCAGTGGCGACTTATTTGGGAGGGTGAGCAAGGAAAATCTTGATCAGATATTCTACCGAACCAAGGTTTTTAATCAGGGGGATATCGTGTTCGAGCAAAATAGCCAAGGGACGGAGCTGTACTACATCAAAGAAGGGGAGGTGTCCGCGATTGCTGATGGAATAAATTTGGCCTCATTGGGTGCAGGTGAGATCTTTGGAGAAATGAGTTTATTTTACGATATAAGAAGGTCTGCCATCATAAAGGTTACTCAGGATAATACCAGGATTGGCATCTTACCGAGGGATGAATTTGAAGATATCCTGGTGAATAATAGGAAATATGCATATGATTTAATCTATCGGCTTTTCACAATTCTCCCCGACAGACTCAGAAACGTGAGTGAAAAGTATAAAATGGCAATTGCAGCCTTGAGGCAGTTTTTGGAAAACGACTCAGAGGGGTTTAGAAGACTGGAAAATATCATTTCTGAGACCCAGTGTGTGAAAACATACCTCCCCAGCCTCTCTTTGGTTGAAATAGAGAGGCTATTTGAAGATAAGAGAAGTTTTGACACCGGTGAGGAGATTTTTGCCGAGGGGGATAAGGGCGACGGGGTTTATCTTATCTTAGAGGGAAAGGTTTGGGTCATTACGTTTACACCCGATTTTCAGGAAGTTGTATTAGGACAATTAGATGCAGGCCAGATTTTCGGGGAAATGGCCTTGATAGAAGATAGACCTCGCTCGGCCAGTGTTGTGCCTCTTACACCGTGCCGGCTCGCCTTTATGCCCAAGGAAAAATTCGATTATCTTATTCAAACAAAATCCGATCTGGCTTACCGGTTCATGTCGTGTGTGTGTCTGCCTATGTTTAGGCACATCCTAAGGATGAGTACCCTTTACTCAAAGGTAAAGAAGGAATTCCAATAGGATTTTAGGCTTGACAAGTATCATAATGAGCGTTTTAATGTTCATTAATTGAACAGCGAACAAGGAGATTCTGCCCGGTTACGACATGCAGGAAGATCAATTAAAATGGTATGCCATTCACGCCAGGAGTCGGCATGAGGATGTTGTGTTTAATGGACTCATGAAAAAATCAATCGAGGCCTTTGTCCCCAGGGTAGAGGTTATGAGCCGTCGCAAGGACAGGAGGAAGAGGATTTTGGTCCCCCTCTTGCCTGGCTATGTCTTTGTGCATTCAGATCTGAATCCGTATCATTACTGGGACATAATCAAAACCCATGGTGTGGTCAGGATAGTTGGTACAGAAAACAAACCTGTCCCCGTGAAAGAGGAAGAAATAGCATCTCTGAGGATACTCCATGGCACCGACAGAACGGTAAGAAACCAGGCATATATGAAGAAAGGTGATAGGATTATGATTATGGAGGGACCATTAAAAGGGCTGACCGGGTTTTATCTCAGACATAAGGATAAATCAGACAAGGTAGTCGTTTCAATCGAGCTCCTTCAACGATCTTTAGCCGTAGAAATCGAAGACTGGATCGCTGAGAAGATTAGTTAATTGTTCACAAGCGTAAGGAATCTCTTAGAGATGCGCTAAAAGAAAACAGGATAGGAGGAAACGTGAAAAAGCCTGCCAAAAAGATAGCAGTTGTTGGGGCTGGTTACTGGGGAAAGAATCTGGTAAGGAATTTTGCCTCACTGGGCTCCCTTTCTGTGCTCTGTGATCTTGATGAAAAAAATCTGAACGAAAGCAAGAAAACATACCCGGGGCTAAAAACAACTGCTTCCCTCCCGGACATTCTTTCGGATGATAGTATAGATGCAGTGGTTATCTCCACCCCTGCGGAGATGCATTACCAGATGGTAAGGGATTGCCTGCTAGCTGATAAGCATGTGTTTGTGGAAAAGCCGCTGGCATTGAAGGTGGAACAGGGAGAAGAACTGGTAAACCTATCTGATGAAAGAGAAAGGATTCTCATGGTAGGGCATCTCCTCCAATATCATCCAGCAGTAATCAAGCTCAAGGAATTGGTTGAAGGAGGAGAGTTAGGAAAGATCCAATATATCTACTCTAACCGGCTGAACCTGGGAAAGATAAGGAGAGAGGAGAACATCCTCTGGAGCTTTGCTCCTCACGATATATCAGTCATTCTCAGCCTCACCGGGGAGATGCCAGAGAGTGCATGCTCCTCAGGGGGGAATTACCTTCATGAGAAGATTGCTGATGTAACCTTGAGTCATCTCTCCTTTCCATCGGGAATTAAGGCCCACATCTTTGTAAGCTGGCTCCATCCTTATAAGGAGCAGCGGTTGGTGATTGTGGGCGATAGAAAAATGGCCTCATTCAATGATCTGAACTCAGAGGATAAACTTATTGTCTATCCCCATATCATAGAATGGAAGGACCATCTTCCGACTCCAAATATGAAGGAAGGTCAGGTAGTGCCCGTTGATCAGGTGGAGCCCTTGAGAGAGGAATGCCGGCACTTTCTGGAATGTATCACAAATAATTGCCAGCCCCGAACAGGTGGGCCTGAGGGCCTCAAGGTCTTAACAGTACTTCAGGCCTGTCAGGAATCCCTGGAGAATAAAGGAAAGATCGTTCCTGTTTCTCCTCCCTCTGATAGAAAAAAAAGAGAAGAACAGCCTTATTTTGTGGATAAGACAAGCACGGTCGATGAGGGATGCATAATTGGGAGAGGAACAAGGATCTGGCATTTCTCTCACATTATCAAGGGGAGCATTGTCGGAAGGGATTGCAGCATCGGTCAGAACGTAATGATCGGCCCGGATGTGACGATAGGTAATACAGTAAAGATACAGAACAATGTTTCCGTATACCCTGGGGTAACCTTGGAGGATGGGGTTTTTTGTGGCCCTTCCATGGTATTTACCAATGTCTTTAACCCACGGAGTTATATCCCTCGCAAGGATGAGATTAGACCAACAACGGTAAAAGAAGGGGCTACGCTGGGTGCTAATTCAACCATAATATGCGGGCATACCATCGGAAGATTTGCCTTTGTGGCCGCAGGATCTGTTGTTCTTC
>JAUVXZ010000120.1 GCA_030603345.1 Pseudomonadota bacterium | reverse complement strand
GAATATAAAGGAGACGGTGAGATCAAACATCTCCTCTCGGTGCTCTTTCACGATATCGGAGTCGATACGATTAAAGAGAAGATAAAAACACCCTATCACAAACTCACCATTGCCACCCACTATGGCTGCCATGCCCTCAGGCCCAGTGAGGTAGTTCAATTTGATGATCCGGTAAACCCCACCCTTTTTGACACACTAGTTGAGGCAACCGGTGCCGAGAGTATCTCCTGGCAGGCACGACTAGATTGCTGTGGTGCACCCCTTTTTGGCAGCAATGATGCGCTCTCGCTGGAGTTAACCCAAAAAAAGCTCACCAGTGCCAAACAATCCGGGGCCCGGTTTATCTGTGATGCCTGCCCCTACTGTCACCTCCAGCTTGATACCGTGCAGCAGATGATGATGGCAAAAAACCCCAAGGGCAATCACTCCATCGCCCCCATCCTCTATATTCAGCTTCTGGGGGTGAGTCTGGGGATTGACACCAAGACCCTGGGGTTGGCAATGAATCAGATTGATATAACAGGAGTGGAGGGGTTTTTATCGGAATAAAGGTATGTGTTCAGCGCAGAGGGGAAAGCCTTTTCCCCTGGAGGGGTCGGCGTTCTCTGCGCCTTTGCGGTGAGATATTTCTTTTAGAAAATGACATAGATGGCAATAGAGGAAGAGATGGCAAACGATAAGATTGGATCAGTTATGATTATTGGGGGTGGTATCGGCGGGATGCAGGCCGCCCTTGATCTGGCAGATTCTGGCTACCTGGTTTATTTAGTAGAAAAAAACTCCGCCATTGGCGGCAGGATGGCACAGCTGGATAAGACATTCCCTACAAATGACTGCTCCATGTGTATTATGGGGCCAAAGCTGGTGGAATGTGGCCGGCACCTGAATATCGAGATATTAACTATGACGGAGGTAGTGGAGGTCACTGGTGAGCCGGGACATTTCCAGGCAAAACTCCTAGAACGACCTCGGTATGTTGATATGGCGAAGTGTACGGCCTGCGGTGAGTGCGAAAAGGCATGCCCTATTAGTATACCTTCCCTGTTTGACCAAGGGTTGTGCGATCGAAAGGCCGCCTTCAAGCTCTATCCTCAAGCTATGCCCGGCGCATTTGCAATTGAAAAAAGGGGCACAGCCCCTTGTAAGGCCACCTGCCCTGCCCACGTGAGCGTCCAGGGGTATATCGCACTGATAAATCAAGGAAAATACCGTGAAGCCTTGGAGCTCTTTAAAGAGGCCCACCCTTTTCCCGCCATATGCGGCCGCGTGTGCCATCACCCCTGCGAGGAGATCTGTACGCGGGGCGATGTGGAAGAACCCATTGCCATACAGTATCTTCATCGGTTCTTGGCCGATCTGGACCTAGCCAGCGAGACTCGGTATGTTCCTGAAGTGAAGGAAAAAAGAGAAGAGAAAGTTGCTATTATCGGCTCAGGGCCCGCTGGTCTGACCGCAGCCTATTATCTAACCATAGAGGGGTACCAGGTGACTGTGTTTGAAAAACTTCCTGTTGCAGGTGGCATGATGGTTGTGGGGATCCCAGAATATCGTCTACCAAGAGACATTATCGCTGCTGAAATCCAGGTCATTCAGGATATGGGTGTTGAGATTGAAACAGGGGTCACTTTTGGCGAAGATATAACCCTTGAAAGCCTTAAGAAGGATGGCTTTCAGGCCCTGTTTCTGGCAACTGGTCTTCATCTCAGTCTGAAGTTGAATGTGGAGGGGGAAGATCTTCCCGGCGTGATCAAGGGAATCGAGTTTTTGAGGGACGTGGCCCTTGGAAATCAGGTCAGTGTAGGGAAAAGAGTGATTGTTATCGGGGGAGGGAATGTGGCCATCGATGTGGCCCTTACGGCAAAGCGTGTAGGGGCTCAGGACGTAACCCTGGTCTGTCTTGAGAGACGAGACGAGATGCCCGCATGGGAGTATGAGATTGAAGAGGCCCTTGAAGAGGGGGTAACCATTGTCAACAGCCTTGGACCCAACCGTTTTCTGAAAAAGGGTGGGAACCTCTCAGGCATAGAATTCAAGTGCTGCACATGCGTATTTGACGAAAATGGGGTCTTCTGCCCTGAATATGACGAGACCGACTTGAGCGAAATGGAGGCTGACACGGTGATTGTTGCCATCGGGCAGGCCGCTGATCTCTCTTTTGCCCAAAAGGAGGGTATCGCAGTCAAAAGAGGACCGGTGGCTGATCCCGTCACCCTACAGACTCCCATAGAATGGGTCTTTGCCGGTGGGGATGTCTTTTATGGGCCCAAGTCCGTGGTAGAGGCTGTGGCTTGCGGGAAAGATGCAGCTGAGAGTATTGACCGTTATGTAAACGGGCGAGATCTCAAGGAGGGAAGAGAGCAGGATTGGTCTTATGAAAAGCCCGATACAGAAGGCGAACCGCATCTGCGCAGGACACCTATGCGGAGCATTTCGGTTGGGGAGCGAGAGGGCAACTTCAAAGAAATATCTTTGGGATTTACCGAAGAGGAGGCAAGAGCCGAGGCCCAGCGATGCATGAAATGCGGGATCTGCTCTGAATGTTATCAGTGTGTGTCTGCCTGCCTGGCCGATGCTATAGATCATTCCATGATCCCACGAGAGCACACCCTCGAAGTAGGGTCTATCATAGTTGCTCCCGGTTTTACCCCATTTGACCCAAGCCAGCATGATACCTATGCCTATTCTGAACACCCCAATGTGGTCACCAGCTTAGAGTTCGAGCGAATGCTTTCGGCTTCAGGTCCCTTCAAAGGTCATTTGGTCAGGCCCTCTGCGGATCACAAGGAACCGGAAAAGATTGCCTGGATCCAGTGTGTTGGCTCAAGGAACACCCAGGTAGGGGATAAAGGCTATTGCTCGGCTGTGTGTTGCACCTATGCCATAAAGCAGGCTATGATAGCCAAAGAGCATTCCCCTGGACCACTAGATACCGCTATCTTCTATATCGATGTCCGTACCCACGGTAAAGACTTTGAGCGATACTATAATCGGGCCAAAGATGAAATAGGGATCCGTTTCGTAAAGGCGAAGATCAATAATGTGTTGCCCGGTGATGAGCGTGGAAGCCTCAAGATAAGGCATACAGATGACGCGGGAAGACTGGTTCAAGAGGACTTTGACATAGTGGTGTTATCTATAGGGCTCGATATTTCCCAGGAATCCCTTGACTTGGCTCAGAAACTCGGCGTTGACCTGGATCACTACAATTTTGTAGAGACCGGTAGTTTTGATCCGGCTGCAACATCAAGACCAGGGGTGTATGCCTGTGGCGTGTTTGAGGCCCCCAAAGACATTCCTGATACCGTCACCCAAGCCAGTGCTGCTGCAGCCTCAGCTACCTCTGAACTCGCAGAAGTAAGAGGTACTCTTGTTAAGACAAAGGAGTATCCGCCTGAGCGAGATGTCAGCGATGAACCGATAAGAATCGGTGTCTTTATTTGTCATTGCGGCATAAACATAGGTGGGGTAGCTGACGTTCCAGAGATTGTGGAATATGCCAAAACTCTTTCCAATGTAGATTATGCAGAAGCTAACCTGTTCACCTGTTCGGAAGATACTCAAGCCAAGATGAAAGAGGTGATTGCAGAAAGGCAACTGAACAGGGTGGTGGTAGCCTCATGCACACCCAGAACACACGAGGGACTATTCAGAGAGACATGCAGGGAAGCTGGTCTTAACCAGTATCTGTTTGAGATGGCCAATATCCGGGATCAATGCACGTGGGTTCACATGGGGGAACCGGAAAAGGCTACGGAAAAGGCCAAGGATCTTGTGCGCATGGCAATAGCACGGGCGGCTACACTGAAGCAGCTTTATGAAATCCCCCAGCCGGTGTGTCAGGAAGCTCTGGTAGTCGGGGGTGGTGTAGCAGGGATGACAGCAGCCTTGGGATTGGCCGAACAAGGGTTTAAGGCCTATTTGGTTGAGAAGGAGGATAGACTAGGGGGTCAGGCCCTGAGATTACGTACTACATGGAAGAATGAAAGGGTGGAGCCTTATGTTGAGGAATTGATAGAAAGGGTTAGCAATCATCCTCTGATTGATCTGCGTTTGCAGACCGAGATCAAGGAGGTACATGGCACTATAGGAAGTTTTCGATCAAAACTGGCCGACGCAGAGGGCGAAGAGACAGAGGTAAGCTATGGCGCAGCGATAATAGCTAATGGTGGCGATAGTTACGAACCTGAAGAGTATCTATATGGAGAAGATCCCAATATCTTGCTGTCCCTGGATCTGGATCAGGAAATTATGCAAAATCCTGACAGGTTCAAAAAGGTAGATTCCGCTATTTTTGTTCAGTGTGTTGGCTCCAGAGAGCCGGACAGACCCTATTGCAGCAAGGTCTGCTGCACTCATTCCATCCACAGTGCGTTGACCCTCAAGGAATTAAACCCTGACATGAATATCTATATACTCTACAGGGATATAAGAACCTACGGAGAAAGGGAGGATTTATACAGAGAGGCACGACTGAAAGGTGTGCGGTTTATCCGTTATGAATTGGATGATAAACCCTTAGTTGAAAAAAAGGATGGTAGACTCAGGGTGACCGTTACCGATCAGGTAATCAAAAGGCCCGTGGTAATAGATACGGATATGGTGACTTTGGCTTCGGCTATTGTGCCTCGGGATGATAAGGGTCTCTTTGCACAGCTCTTTAAGGTGGCCATGAATCAGGATGGTTTTTTCATGGAGGCTCACGCAAAGCTGAGGCCTGTAGATTTTGCTTCCGGAGGGTTGTTTGTGTGCGGATTGGCACATGGGCCCAAAGCCATTGATGAAGCCATTTCCCAGGCAAAGGCGGCGGTCTCCAGGGCATGTATGATTCTCTCTCACAAGGAAAGGATGGCAGGTGGGGCTGTTGCCGAGGTAAACCCTGATCTTTGTGCTATTTGTTTGACCTGTATCAGGGTGTGTCCCTTTGGAGTACCCCAGATCGATTTTGAAAATGCGGTAGCAAAGATCGACCCGGGAGCCTGCCAGGGATGTGGTATTTGTGCATCCATGTGCCCGAATGATGCAATCCAGGTAAAGCATTATGAGGACATCCAGATGATTCCTAAATTGATGGCCATATATTAGTGTTTGTTGTGTTCATTGAGTTTATAGGGTTTTAACCCAACAAACCCAAAAAACTCAACAAACCCAAAAAACTCAACGAACGCAAGAAGGGGAATGGAAATGGTGGATTATGAACCAAGAGTAGTGGCCATGCTATGTAATTACTGCGCCTACAGTGCTGCTGATCTAGCGGGTGTCGGAAGAATCCAGTACCCCCCTAACGTGCGCATAGTCTACTATCTATGTACGGGTAAGGTGGAGATTGTTCACATCTTAAAGGCGTTTGAGGCGGGGGCAGATGCCATATTTGTAGGCGGGTGAGAGCCTGGCACGTGTAATTTCCTGGAGGGGAATTTGAGGGCTCTGAAGAGGGTTGAATATACTAAGAAACTTTTGGACGAGATTGGGATAGGGAGTGAGCGGCTCGAGTTTTTTCATATTGCAGCCTCTGAAGCGCCGCTGATCGCAGAAAAAGCAAAGGAGATGACAGAGCGTGCTCAAGAGCTGGGACCTAATCCATATAGGATACAGCTCCAGCAAGAGAGTGAAAAAGACAAGGAGTAATCTATGATCACAGCAGATAGAAAGCCTTTTGAGGAGATCAAAGCGTCGGTAAAAGATTATGATAAGATTATGGTTTTGGGCTGCGAGACCTGTGTAGCTATCTGCCAGGCGGGAGGTGAAAAAGAGGCGGAAATCTTGGCATCAGAGTTGAAGCTGGCTTTTGGCAACGAGGGGAAAAAGGTCGAAGTCAATGATGAACACGTAATTCGCCAATGTGATGATGAGTTTATGGCTGATCCGTCGTTTCTGGAAAAGGTGAAAGAAGCAGACATCGTACTATCCATTGCCTGTGGGGTAGGAGTCCAGCATGCCTGTAACTTTTTTAATCGTACCATCACAGATAAACCTATACGAGTAGTTCCAGGGTTAAATACTACCTTTATGGGTGCCAACATAGATGTTGGCCTGTGGGAAGAACGCTGCCTTGGGTGTGGGGATTGTGTTCTGGAAAAGACAGGTGGCATCTGTCCTATCACCAGGTGCGCCAAAAGTCTGCTCAATGGTCCATGTGGGGGATCTTCTAACGGAAAATGTGAAATTAACGCGGATACTGATTGCGCCTGGCATCTCATTATCGAGCGACTCGAGGTTCTTGGAGAACTGGACAGAATTAAGCCGGTTGAAATGTATAAGGATTGGAGACCGAGTCATAGTGGTGGCCCAAGAAAGAGAGTGAGGGAGGATCTAAGGCTATGAAATCTGGGAGCAATCTCGAAAAGCTTTTGGAAAAGGGTGAATTTGTTATTACGGGTGAGCTCGGGCCCCCAAAGGGCACGGATGTGGAAGTGGTTAAAGAGAAGGCAGGCATGCTCAAGGGTAATGTAGATGCAGTCAACATTACCGATAATCAGACAGCCATCGTCAGGATGTCATCGATCGCTACGTCTAGGATATTGATTGACGAGGGCCTGGAGCCGACTATGCAAATGGTGGCTAGGGATCGCAATAGACTTGCCATGATGTCCGATCTTTTTGGGGCAAATGCCTTGGGAATCAGAAACATGCTCTGCCTTTCCGGCGACCACCAATCATTCGGAAATCATCCTGAGGCAAAGAATGTTTTCGATATAGACTCCATTCAGATGATCCATATGGTCAAAACCATGAGGGATGAGCATAAGGTTATCTGTGGCGATGAGATAGAAGGCGATTTCAAGATGTTTATCGGGGCAGCATCTAACCCCTTTGCAGATCCATTTCAATATAGGGTTCACAGGCTTGCAAAAAAGGTGGAAGCCGGGCTTGATTTTATACAGACCCAATGTATCTACGATATGAAGCGCTTCAAGGAATTTATGAAGCAGGTGGTGGATATGGGGTTGCATGAAAGATGCAAGATTTTGGCTGGTGTCACCCCTCTTAAGTCTGTCGGTATGGCCCGGTATATGGCTGCCAATGTCAGCGGGATTAGTATCCCTGAAGACATGATCGAGCGATTAAAAGCGGCAGGAAAGGGAAATGTTGCGGCCGAGGGGATAAAGATTGTCTGCGAGCAGATACAGGAACTTAGAGCACTAGAGGGCATTGCCGGAGTCCACCTGATGGCAATCGAATGGGAGCACAGGGTGCACGAGATTGTTGAGATGGCAGGCCTGCTTCCACGACCTAAAGGATAATAGGAACCAAGAACCCGAGGATACGATCTTCTGAAAAAACCTCATAAGCCTATAGCCGAGTAGTGTAGCTACTTCTCCCCCCCCGATCCGGGATATTCTCATACATAAGAGCGAAAGGTCTCTCCTGAGGTCACGTTTATGGTGCTTGTTTCATATAACCTTATCCTCGTACCTATGGTGAGTGTGTCTCTTGCTTGATTGACACTATAAAGGATTGTGCGGCGATCATGGGAGCTAAACCTCAGAGGATCTTGTGGGAGATGGGGCTCGCGCCGGAGAAAAAGGTTACAGCGCCCAAGGTGGTACAGGCGGCCTTTGAAGAGCTCAAGGGATTGTGATATGCACGAATTCTCGATAGCCCGGAGTCTCCTTGAGATCGTTGAGCAGGAAACCCTACCCTATGGCGGGGTAAAGGTGGTCAACGTCAAACTCAGAATAGGGAAACTGAGTGGGGTCATGCCCGATGCCTTGCGATTTGCCTTTGAGATCCTCAGTGAGGGAGGTATAAGTGAAGGGGCATCACTGTTGATTGAGGAGGTGCCGGTGGAGCTCTACTGTCACCAATGCGGTACGGCCAGCACGATGGATGATCCGTTTTTCGTATGCCCTCGCTGTAAAGGGAAAGAAGTGGAGATGAGAGCGGGAAGGGAACTGGAAATAACAGAAATGAAGGTAGAAGATGGAAATCAAGGTAGTCAGGAACATCCTTGAGGCAAACGAGGTAATAGCCTCCCAGAATAGTGCGCTCTTTGCCGAGAAAGGGGTTTATGTAGTAAACCTGATGGGAAGCCCCGGAGCAGGCAAGACCACTCTGTTAGAGCGCACAGTCGAGCATCTGAAGGATACGAGAAAGATTGCGGTAATTGAGGGAGACATTGAGACCTCACGGGATGCAGAGCGGATTGCTGGTCATGGCATCCCCACGGTGCAGATAAACACCGGTGGCGCCTGTCACCTTGACGGGAACATGGTGCGGAGTGGGCTGAAAGGTTTGGATTTGGATCAGATAGATCTTCTCATTGTAGAAAATGTCGGGAACCTCGTGTGCCCTGCCGAGTTTCAGATCGGTGAGCACCATAAGGTGATGATCATCTCGGTGACCGAGGGCGATGATAAGCCCTTGAAGTATCCCCTCATGTTCCAGGTTTCTTCGGTGTTACTCGTAAACAAGATTGATCTGCTGCCCTATCTGGATTTTGACATGAAACAGTTTCGTAGTGATGCCCTCAAGGTCAACCCAAAGCTCGAGATCATCCCCATATCCTGCACAACAGGTGAGAGTCTCGACGCCTGGTATAGGTGGCTCGAGGAGAGGTCTAGCTGATAAGATGGGTTTCGAGGTAACGAAGCTAAACCCTCTAGCCAATATGTTTCAACACCTAATGGTTCTGGTTAGGTTACCTTGTCTAACATGAGCATCATTGAGGTTGGATCTTGAACAATAGATTAATCTGGATAGACCTAGAAATGACAGGTCTGGACCCTGAAAGGGACTTCATCCTTGAGATTGCCACAGTGGTAACCGACGATCAACTGGAACTTGTGGCTGAGGGTCCAAACATGGCGGTAAACCAGCCCGATGAGGTACTTCTGTTCATGGAGGAGTGGAGTATGATCCATCACAAAGAATCGGGTCTACTGGATCGAGTCAAATCCTCGTCCTGTGACTGCCGGAGTGCTGAACAAAAGACACTTGAATTCCTTTCTCCCCTTTGCAAGAAAGGCGAGTCTCCCCTGTGTGGGAATTCCGTTGGCCAGGATCGTCAATTCTTGAAAAAACATATGCCTACCCTGGAGAGCTTCTTTCACTATAGGAATATTGATGTGAGCACCATCAAAGAACTGGTTAGAAGATGGTACCCGTCTCTCCCTCTCTATAAAAAGCAAAAGACCCACCTGGCATTGAGCGACATCAAAGAATCCATAAGTGAGTTGAGATATTACCGCCAAAAGGTATTCCTGCTATGATGGAAGGTCTCGAGGTCTGAACACAGCGAAAGGCCAGCCTGTAGGCCTCACTTCATTCACTGGACTCCATTTTTGACCAGGGTAACGTCATAGTGAAACCTATCCTATTGATTTTTAAGCTTCTTGCAGGGCATGGGTATCTTTTTTTTGGATTATGCCCCACATAGTTTAGATCAGTGGGCGTTTCAAAATGGTTTATATAGATGGAGCCTATGATTCTAAGGCTTATGGCTCAATAAACCATTTTGAATCGACCCAGTAAGGGGCCATGTTATAGGCCTGCCCTGGCGCGACACTTCTGGAATACAGTGTGGTCGTTACAGTATTTCGTAAGTAAGCTCTTTGTACTCATGCTTTGCATGCCAGGTCTGGGCCAGGGGCATAACCAAAAAAAAGATACCCATACCCTGGACTTTGACGTTAACCTGTCCTTAGGGCTCAAACAGTTGACATCGCTTATCTTCCACTTCGCCAAGATTTGTTTGGGATTTCCGTTTGGGCGACAGCCTGTGACTGCTTGATCTTACCAAAAGACCGCGGATTTAGCCAAATTTAAAACCCCCGTGCTATTTTTAATTGTTAATCGGTCTGTAAAATGCAAAAATGCCGTGGTTGCGGCCAGTACCTTTTGTTTGGCAAGGAGATAAGGATATGCGAGAAGACTTGAGTATTGAGAGAGTTGGTGAAAGCACCTTTGATTCTCCCCTGGATTCTGCGGTTTTTATCCATGATGGGGAGGGTGTAC
>JAUVXZ010000082.1 GCA_030603345.1 Pseudomonadota bacterium | reverse complement strand
GGCTCTGCTAAGCGGAAATTATTGATTGGGAATTTAAAGAATATAATCGAGCTTGCAAAATCAACAGGTAAACTAGAACGAGTGATTGTTTGGGGAAGCTTTATCTCGAACAAAGAATTTCCCCAGGATGTAGACTTGCTCCTAATAATGAAGGATGATTTTGAAGTGGGTGCGAATCCTCCCCAGGTGAAGAGGGTATTTGATTATGTACAGGGGCGGATTGCATGTAATGCAGACATATTCTGGACCAAGTCATCAATTGGCCAAGAAGCTATTGATTTATGGCTTGAGACTTATCAAATGACGCGTGATTTTGAATCACGTGGTATTGTGGAGGTAACAATCAATGATAAAGAATGATGAACAGTTAGAAAAAGCCAAAGAAGCTGTAAGGAATTTAGAGGTGATTTTAGAAAAAGCGAGAAAAGTTCACAGTCCTTCAGAATACAAGGCTATGTCAGAGCCAATTTTGCTTGAGATACAGCAGAGAGATAATGAGATAATTCGGTACTTGAGTTTGACAGAAAGCGAAGTCGCTGCCTTATAAATAATGGCTTCGGTGAATAGTAGGTTTGGGACCTTTACCTGTAAAAGAGCTCGTTGATCCTAAAACAACTTAAAATTGGAAGTTGGTCTGAATTTGCGGCTACAATCTTTATTCTTGCCACAATCACCTCCTCGCTTAGCGTTTATGAATTTTCTTAATGCCAGACAGGATATTTCCATCACAGGTGAGATCGGATTTTTCTTCTCGAAGATCTTTTAAGGTATTGATGAAAAGCATTCTGAAGAGAACGCTGTTCAAATAAAAAATTAGAACTCCTCATTTATAGGCAAGTTCCCCATAAGGAAGATTGGAGGTGAGGTGCAGATGATTTGCGGTAGATAAATTGGTGCAAAACCACAGGCAAACTTAACATTAGAGAAAAGGGACACGCCTATTTTATTGCTTACTGACAAGATGCCGTTGAAAGAATGTGTCAGATTAGATTAAAGCAGCTGCAGAGAGGATATCGGGCACCACTTCCTCTCTTCCGATGGCCATTACGTGCACCCCATCACACATCTCCTCGTCCCGTATTCTCTTTATCATCCGGCCTGCGATCTCGATGCCCTTATCAAGCGCCCTGCCCTTTGGTGCAGACGCCATTTCATCGATCAGTTCCTGGGGCACGTTGACACCGGCAACGTTTTTATTCATAAACCTGGCCATTGGGGCGGAGGTGAGCAGAATGATACCCGCCAATATCTTTACCGGAAACTGTTTCGCATACTCCATAAATTGTTTGAAATTGTCCAAGTCGTAGACCGCCTGGGTTTGGATAAACTCGGCACCTGCCTCGATTTTTTTTTCAAATTTGATGAGCTGGGGTTCAATGGGATCGGCTTCAGGCGTAACAATGGCTCCAGCACAAAAAGATACACTCCCATCTAAATCATTACCCCCCAGATCTTTTCCTTTTTCCAGCCTTCTTATTGCTGCCAACAATTGACTGGAATCCAGATCAAAGACCCCTTTGGCCTCCTTATGGTCACCTAAGATTACAGAATCACCCGTGAGACAGAGCACATTATTAATCCCCCTGCTGGCAGCAAATAGAAGATCCGCCTGGAGAGCCAACCGATTTCGATCCCGACAGGTCATCTGTAAAATAGGCTCACCACCCATCTCTTTCACCAGAAGGGCTCCTCCCAGAGAAGGAAATCTCATCACAGAGCTCTGGTGATCGGTTACATTCATGGCATCCACCTTATCCTTTAAGAGCTCAATATGGTGGGGCATTTTTTCCATGTTAGTCCCCTTAGGTGGTGCCACCTCTGAGGTGACCACAAATTTACCCGATTCTAGGGCTTTTTTGAATGATGAAATCATGCTCAACCTCTCAAAGTATTTTTTCTCTCACGGAGACCGCAGAGCCTCTGAGTCTTGTATTAACCATACTAATCTGCCCCCAAGGGCTGATGATTGGCCTGGTTTTTTCGTGCCTGTCCCGTTAGATGCGAAGCCTATTTAACTGGGATCAAAAAATTAGGAGCATCCTTTTTTCATAACTTTAGGCATTTTAGCTCACTTTAGGCACTTAATATGAATTTTCCTGGTGACGGCTCTCCCTGATGATTTCTCGGTTTCTGTAATGTCCTCATGGAATCCAGGCGTCCCAAATCTTTTAACCTATTGTAAATCAGGGTCCAGGCACAGTCCTTTTCCGAGTCGATCTCGCATTTGCCATTATTTGTGACCCCGCAGTGGCCATTGACCAGTCCCTTATTGCATGAGGTTACCTGGCATATTCCCACTGTCTCCCCTAAAACACAGGTACCACACTGGGTACATATCTCATCAAATTGACCAATGCCATTCTCCTTTCCAATAAATAGGGTATCAAGGGCAGGGACAACCATTTTTTCCAACTGCCTGGCAATGGTCTGCACCCCAAAGGCGCACGTCATAATCAACAGGACATCGGCCTGATCGATCTGCTGGCCATATTCCTCCAGGGCCTCCCCCGTGAGATTGTCGCATGCCACTGGTAACACCATATCCCCGGTAACCAGCCTTCCTTGACCGGATAAGCGCTCTTTCATGGCCCTTACCTCGGGCTCCCCCCCTGTCCGGGTCAGGGTAGTGCATGTCCCGCACCCAATGATGAAAACCCTTCCCAATCCATCCAGCAGATGGTCAATCTCCTCCTCTGACTTTTGCCTCGTGATTGATCTTATCATTACTTTGCTCCTCTTCGCTCCGCATTTGGAACAGTGGAATAATGGACTGCTGAAATAATGGGTTTAGAAGGATTTTGGTCCTTTTATCTTTTGCATCATTCCAATATTCCAGCATTCCAATTTTCCAATACTACTTTTCTTCCAGGTCACACCTGAGGCATCTCATAGCCTCCCGGTGAGCCTCCTCCTTGGCAAATCCTTTTTCCACCTCCCTGAAGTCTGTTACCCTCTCTTCTGGCTTCTCAAGCTGGATCTTGATCCTCGGCCTTTCCTCTTCTATTTCCTCATCTAAGGCAAGACCGATATCCTCCTTCATTGCAGTCTTTTCATCTACGATCTCTACCCTTCCTTTTTCGCCCTTAAGGTGTTTGTTTATGGCCAGAGCCGCCCTTCTGCCTGAGGCTATAGCGTTTATGATAATACTTGGGCCTGTGGTAAAATCGCCCCCTGCAAAAACACCGGGGATATTGGTAGCCAGAGTGTTTTCGTCTACCACAAGACTACCCCACAGGGCCCTCTCAAGCTGGCTGTCCTTGGATAGAAAAGAGATGTCAGGCGCCTGACCGATGGAAATGATGATAGTGTCGGCCTCCACCACCTGGGTTACCTTCTCGTCAACACTCAGAGATGAACGACCTTCTTCATCAAAAACAGTCATACTACGCATGAACTCGATGCCTGTGACCTTGCCACCCTGATGTATGATCTGTTTGGGAGCCCATAAGGGATTGATAACGATTCCCTCCTCAATGGCCTCATCAATGTCTTTCTCCCATGCCGGCATCTCCTCCTTTGTCCTCCGATAGAATATTTGAACGTCCCTGGCACCCACCCTGGGAGCAGTTCTGGCTACATCAATAGCAACATTACCTCCCCCCAAGACCACCACCTTTCCTTTCAGTTGTATCTGCTTGCCGGTCCTGATATCTGCTAAGAATTGAAGGCCGTAGTGCAGACCTACCAAACCCTCTTCTTCGCCCGGGATGTCGATCCTCTTGCTGGACTGGGCTCCTGCACCAATAAATACGGCATGATAACCTTCTTCTAAAAGGTCATTCACTGTATGTCGGGCGTCAATGGGCGAGTTATAGCGGATTTTTACACCGCAGCTTTCAATATGCTCGACCTCTGCCTGAATCACCTTGCGTGGAAGACGAAATTCCGGGATTGCTATTCCCAGCATCCCTCCTGCCACAGATTGGCCCTCAAACACAGTTACCCCATATCCCATTTCGGCCAAAAAGTAAGCACAGGTTAATCCTGCCGGACCTGCACCCACAACAGCTACCTTCTGATCCTTGGTCACCGCAAATGGCTCTTTTGCCTTACCGATATGATCAAAATACCAGTCCGAGGCAAATCGCTTAAGTGAACGGATAGCAACAGGTTCATCCAGTTCACCTCGCCGGCATTTAAACTCACAGGGATGGACGCAGATTCGACCACATACGGCGGGAAAGGGATTCCTCTCCCTGATAATTTCTACCGCCTTATCATATTTGCCACTCGCAATGGCAGCCACATAATTGGGAACATCAATCCCGGCCGGACAGGAGTGCTGGCAGGCGGAGATGACCATAGCATCACATGTGGCCCCGGCACATCGATGCTCCAGGATATGGTCCTCATATTCCTTTAGAAAATATTTGAGGGTGGAAAGAGCGGGCTTAGGAGCAGTCTGTCCGAGACCGCAGAGGGAGGAAGTTATTATGGTTTCCCCTAACTCCCTGATGTTCTGAAGATCCTCGATCCTGCCTTCTCCCTGCGTAATCCGTGTCAAAATCTCCAAGAGTTGAGTGGTCCCAAGCCGACAGGGAGCACATTTCCCACAGGATTCCGACTGGGTAAAACTCAGAAAAAAGCGAGCGATTTCCACCATGCAGTTATTTTCATCCATAACTACCATGCCACCCGAGCCCATGATGGCGCCTATACGCTGGAGGGTATCGTAATCAATGGGTAGATTCAGATACTGGGCAGGTACACAACCGCCCGATGGCCCTCCCATCTGGACCGCCTTGAACTGCCTTCCCTTTGGAATGCCGCCGCCAATATCAAAAACCACCTCTTTGATGGCTACGCCTATGGGAACCTCTACCAGCCCTGTATTGTTCACCTTGCCAGCCAGAGAAAAGATTTTTGTCCCTTTACTCTTTTCCGTACCCACCTGGGTATACCATTCCACGCCGTTTTTTATGATCAACGGAATATTGGCCCAGGTCTCTACATTATTGATATTGGTGGGTTTGCCATCCAGTCCCGCCTGGGCGGGGAAAGGTGGCCGGGCCCTGGGCATTCCCCGCCCCCCCTCAATAGAGGCCATGAGGGCAGTTTCTTCACCACAGACAAAGGCCCCTGCACCCATCTTCAGATAAATATCAAAATTAAAACCGCATCCCAGTATATTCTCCCCTAAAAGACCCAACTCCTTCATCTGTTCTAAAGCAAGTTTCAGGTGTTCAACAGCAATGGGGTATTCTTCTCGCACATAAATGTAGCCGTATTCTGCTCCAATAGCATAGGCACCGATGAGCATCCCCTCGAGCACTGCGTGGGGATCACCTTCTAAAACTGCACGGTCCATAAAGGCACCTGGATCGCCCTCATCGGCATTGCAGATGATATATTTAGGTTGCCCCTCTGCCTGGCGGGCGAATCGCCATTTCACTCCTGTAGGAAAACCGGCACCACCCCTGCCTCTCAGTTTGGCGGCAGTTACTTCATCGATCACCTGCTCCGGTGTTATCTTGGAGAGAACTTTAACAATAGCCTGATATCCACCAGAGGCAATATAATGCTCGATCCTCGTGGGATCGATCCTTCCACAATTGGCAAGCACCCTTTTCACCTGCTTCTTGTAAAAGGGGATCTGGTTGCGGTAATAGATAGGATTTCCAGTCTGGGCATCCTTATAAGCCAGGTGATCAATCAACTGGTTTTTCTTCAGAGTGAGATCAACGATCTCTGCTGCATCTTCAGGATTGACCTCCTGGTATTGAACTCCCAACGGATCAATAGACATTACCGGCGCTTTGGCACAAATCCCGTGGCATCCGGTGGAACGTATCTCAACCTGGCCTGAAAGGCCCTGTTTCTTGATTTCCTCTTCAAGGGCAACTCTCACTTCAGCAGCACCATAAGCGCGACAGCCGGTCATACAGACAAGTACATGGGTTTTCCCTTCATCCTCCTGAGCGAGAATCTTGTTGCGATACCACTCAAATCCCCCAATGGATAGAAGTCTTTCCATGTTGCTTAGTCTTCCCCCTTCTTTTTCCCATACTCGGCCAGTATGCTGGTTACCTTTGGCGGAGATAGTTTGCCGAAATAGGCTCTGTTCACCATCATGGCAGGGGCAAGGAAACAGGCACCGAGACAAGCCACCGTCTCAAGGGTGAATTGATAATCGGGGCTGGTCTCCCCTTCATCCAGCTCCACCTCTTTCTTCATGAATCTCAGGATGCTTCTACCCCCTTTGACGTGGCAGGCCGTGCCGCGACATATCCTGATTACATATTTTCCTTTAGGCTTCAGGGATAAACCAGCGTAAAAGGAGATTACCCCTTGTATCTGACTCGGAAAAAGGTTGAGTGCCTCTGCAATAGGCTCAATGGATTCCTCCGGTATGTAACCAAGTGTCTCCTGGATATCTTGCAACAGCGGGATCAAGGCCCAGGTCTCACCCCTGTGTTTATCTATAATGGCCTCCAGTTCTCCCCAATCTATGTCTTTCGGTTTTGCCATTTTGAGATTCCTTTTTATAAGCTCAAATGTCTAAATTACTCAATCAAGCTGTCGTAAGCAGGTTAAGGTTACGATGCCCGTTTCGTTGTCCGGTTACGTTTTTCGTCTTTTCCCCGATTCTCCCGAAGAAATCCCGGGACGTGGGGGGATTCGGAAGTACGTTACCGTTACCTTCACCGATACAGGCTTCGTTACCGTCACCGATTCATAACGTTCTTGTCATTTGTCATTTTTTGTCCGCCCTTTTTTCCAGATGGATGAAATTTTTCCAAAACCATCAACTCTCTATCCCTTCAACCCTTACCTGGCATTCCTTCCAGCCAGGTGAATTGGACTCGCCCAGTTGGGTCAACTCGATCAAGTTCATGGCATCATTATTGTGAAAGGCCATGGGGATAAATATGAGTCCCGGTCTCAAATCCGCCTTCGGCATCACCTCTCTGGATATAGATCCATACGCCGAAGATATCCTGACCTGATCTCCCTCCTTCAACTTGAGTGCAGCACTATCCTCAAGGGATATCTCCACCTCGCCCTTCAAGGCAAAATCCTTAATGCAAACCGAATGGGCAGTCCTTGTACCGCTTCCCAGATGGTACCGCAGGGAACCCAAAATGGCTTTAAGGGGATAATCTTCATCAGATCTCTGAGGTTCCGTTCTGATAACGGGAGAAAAATGGATCGGCTCTCCTTCCCCTTGCAGATGAAAAAGCCGCGAGTTGCTCGACTCCTTGATCCAGGTTTGTTCCCTATTGCTCTCCATTGCCGAGTACATGGGCACCAGGTCGCTAATTTCCGCCCTTATCTCGCCTAAGGAGGAATATCGCTTAGAATAACCCATCTTGGCGAACAATAGATCAAGGATCTCCCAGTCAGGTTTTGCCTCACCTGGTGGAGCAACTACTTGCTCAAAGGATTGGATTCTTCCCTCCATGTTGGTAAAGGAGCCACCCTTTTCACTGAAGGCGGCTCCTGGCAGAACAACATCTGCCATGGGGGTGGTTTCGGTAGCAAGGATGTCCTGGACCACCAGTAATTCCAGGTTCTTTAATGCATTGCTGATGCGTTCGGGCTGCGGGAGACTGCGAAGAGGATTTTCACCCATGACATAAAGGGCCTTCAGATTTCCCTTCTCTGCCTCCTCAATCATGCGAATCGTATTAAGACCCGGATCTGGTGACAGTTTGACCTCCCAGTTTTGTTCCCAGTTTTTCCGTATCATATCGTTGTGAAGGGACTGGCGCCCTGGAAGGAAATCCGGTACCGTCCCCATATCCCATGCCCCCATCTGGTTATTCTCCATTGTGAGGAAATAGAGGCCTCTCCCTTCACCACCGAGACTTCCTGTCATCAGTGCAAGATTGAGCAACGCATCCATCGATAGAATCCCATGTCTCTGCTGTAAAATACCGTGTCCAATTACAAAGGCTATCTTTTTCCCTTCAATCAAATCTGCCGCCCTTTCCATCAGTTCCACATCAAGCCCAGTGACTCGAGACACCCCTTCAAGCTTAAAGGAAGATAGGTCCTCGCGATAACGATCAAAGCCTTCAGTGAACTGGCTGATGAAATCGTTATCATATGACTTCCTCTTATAAAGAATGGCTGCCAGGCCACTTATCAGTTCCCAATCACTGTGGGGGGCCAGAGGTAGCCAGAGAGAGGAAAAAGGCACTAAGGCCGTTTTTCTTGGATCGGCCACCATCAAGGGTATTCCATTCATCCTTGAAGCTCGTTTCAGGTAATAACTGACCACAGGTACCGATTCAGCGGGGTTGGCCCCTATAACAAAAATCATTTCGGCCTGCTCCAGGTCAGCTACTGGTGCGATGCGGCAACCCCCACCCTGCTTTTCATTGATTCGGTTTGTTATGGCCCTGCCCGACCCATAACTGCCATTATCCACGTTGTTTGTTCCCAAAATAACGCGGGCCATTTTTTGAAACACATAATTTTCCTCATTGGTACATTTGGACGAACCCAGAAATGCGACGCTTTGAGGCCCATTTTTCCTTTTAATGGCGATGAGACCTTGAGCCACAAGCTCAAGTGCCTCATCCCAGGTCGCAGGTGAAAGATCTCCATCGGTACGAACCAGAGGACTGGTCAATCTTTCAGGAACGTTCAAAAAGTCATGGGTAAAATGGCCTCGGACACACAGGGTTGATCGGTTAACGGTATCTTGTTTGTGTGAAGGATTAACTTCCACGATTTGACCATCGACCGACCCCATCACGAGAGAGCAACCCACCCCGCAAAACCCACAGATGGTGGATGATTCTTTTTGGGGAGAGCCCACATATCGGGTGTTTTTCAGAGACAAGGCACCTGTAGGGCACAGAGATACACAGGTACCGCAGAAAGTACAATCGGACTTCTCTAGTGGCATCTCGTGCACTGTCGCTGGACGGGATTTAAACCCCCTAAGATTGTAATCGATGGCCCCAACCACGACCAATTCACGGTCTGCACGAATACACTTGCCACAAAGAATACACTTACTCAGATCCCTGATAATGAAAGGATTTGCCGCCTCCAGACCGGTATAATGCGGCATTGGATAGAGCCCTATCTGGCCGACACCCAGTTCGGCAGCAATCTGCCTCAACTCACATCTGTTTCCCTGGCTGCATACGATACACGACTCAGGGTGATTAGCCATCATGAGCCGGATAATATTTATTCGGTGCTCTTTAATGGTAGGCGAGTCTGTGTGTATGACCATATTTGGAGCAGTTGGTGTGACACATGAGGCCATAATGCGACCACTTTTGTCATCTTCCACCAGGCAGAGCCGGCAGGCGCCAACCGGCTCCAAGTGAGGATGGTGGCAGAGGGTGGGAATCTTGATACCATTCTGCAAGGCTGCGTCTAAAATGCTGGTGCCTGGAGCACAACTGATATTTTTTCCATTAATGCTGAGGCTTATCTCTTCCAAAGAGTTTGCTCCTTTGATAAAATCGCTTCGCAATTCTATAATTTCTTCAGTTTGGCCGCATCCAGGTAATGTCGGAGTTTGTCCTCTGCACCTACGGTAATGATATGAACTCCCTGGCATAGGTCTTTCAGGCCCGAGACGATTTCGGCAAAAATCTCAATGCTGGCCTTTTGTCTGTCAGGGGCCTTGGCTAGTTTTCGAATAATCCAGTCCGGGACCAATCCTGATTTAACATGGCGATTGAGGAACTGGGCCATCCCCGCTGTCCTCAGTATCATAACCTCCGCAATAACGGGGACCCCAAAAGTATTAACCTGCTTCATGAATTTTTCAAATAGTCCTACATCGAATATGGGTGTCGTCAAAAAGTACCCAGTGCCTTTCTTTGTCAATTCCTCCATCTCCTTCATTTCCAGTTCTGGTACGTTTTCCCCCCACTTGGATTCTACCCCGGAACCAAATGTGAACTCAGCCTTGGAAGCAAGCTCTTTACCATCCACCGAATGTCCTTCTCGAAGATGATTCAGCACAGAGGACAGCTTTCCCGCATCTACATGAAAAAACATCATCTCCTGAAGACTGTCTCCAGTGATCCGGTAATCTTCTGTGAAAACTAGGAGATTCTCAACACCCGTTTCATGGGCACGGAGCAGGTCTTTCTGTATCTGCAAACGGTTCTTTTCCCGAGTCGCAGTTTGGTAGATAGCATCAAACCTGTTTTGCTTGAGCAGTTCGCAGGTCTTGATGGTATCGGCAACAACCCCTTCAATCTCCAATTCGGGCACTGTCAACCCATCCAACCGGCCACGAACCAACTCCAGTTTCTTTATGATTTCTTGTGGGTCCTCGCCAATGGGAGGTTGTACTTCAGAGGTGACCACGAATCTTTTCTGGTCAAGGGATTCTTTCAGTTTCATTGGCGCCTCCTCAATCAATTGAATATTGGCTATTGACAGGCTGTTGCCGAAAACCCTTTTCCCTTGGGCAACAGCCTGTTGAATATTGACGATTTAAGCATCAAGGGCTGCTTCTGAAGACAGCCAATCTTCAATCCGCAATCGTCAATCTTCAATAATCAGAGCAGGCCTAACATCTTAGCTACCTCCTCCTTTAACTGGGGTAGTGGCAGGGGTTTTGAGAAACAGATGTCGGCTCCATATTCCTTCATTTTTTTGAATTTTTCGTCATCCAGATAGGCTGACAAAACGATAATTTTTGTATCCTTCGTCTCCTCATTTGTCTTAATCTTCTTACAGACCTCGAATCCCTTGATATCCGGCATCATGATGTCCAGTATCAAGAGATGGGGCTTAAAATGGTTGACCTGCAGTCCAGCCTCAAAACCATCCGACGCAGAAATGATCTCATAATCATATTCCTCCTCTTCCAACCCCTGAACGAGAGTCTCCACAATGATCGGATCATCATCCACAATAAGAATCTTCTTTCTCTCACTAAGGCTTTCTTGTTCCGGAATGGGTATACCCTGTTTTCTCATAAAATTTTCCATATCCGATATCTTGATACGCCGATGCCCTCCTACCGTCTTATAAGCCTCGATATGACCAGCCTCTATCCAGTTTATGATGGTTTTTGGGGAGACATTACAGTATTTGCTGGCCTGGAAAACCGTAAGAATATCTTCCATAAGAGCCTCCTGGATAATTTGTCAATTATAGTTTTTATAGTTATTATGCTTTTTTCCAAATGTCAACAAAAAAATGAAAATTAGAAAAATGATATTTCCTGAAATAACTGTAATATCAATCAGTCCATCGTGCCCTTCTGCGCATTGACACGTATGCCTATTGCTAGGGGTGATTAACTTATTGAAAATAGGTGCAAAGGATAATTGGGATCGTAGAACGGTTGCGGTTGCGCAGCTCGAAACGGTTAACGGTTAACGTCATACGAAACCAGCAGCGCAACCGTATAACCTTAGACGAAACCAACATCGCTTCGTCTCAATTAATGGAATATGTATTTTTCCACTCGTCGGTTTGCCCGTCCCGGGCCGGTACGGGCCGGGGAGACGAAGCTTCGCTAGCTGAAAGGAATTTATTACTATAATCTCAGGAGACTGGAGTTTTGTCTAAGGAGGGAACAAGTTCACATATAATTTGTGAACATTCTAAAATTAAGAAAATGAACGACGCTTACTATGGGAGGTTAATGTGGTAGCCAAACATCAATCGGTTTAATGGCCATCTATCTTTTCATGAACAACTTCTTTGTAGATTGGAAGTGTAATGGTGAAGGTCGTGCCTGAACCCCATGTACTTGATACTCGAATGTCACCTCCATGCTCTTTTATGAATCCATAACATACGGATAGGCCGAGACCAACGTCTTTGATGCTGTCCTTCGTGGTAAAAAAGGCATCAAATATTTTATCAATGTTTTCCTCTCTGATTCCAATACCGGTATCAGTGATTTCAATATAAATATTATCCCCTTTGGCGAGCGTCTTTACAGTCAAAGTTCCCCCATCTGGCATTGCATCCCTTGCATTGTTGATCATGTTAAGAAAGACCTGGCGAAGTTGATTTCTGGAGGCATAGACCTCTCCCAGATCATCAGCAAAAGAGGAAGAGATGCGTATGCTGTTTTCCCGTAGTTGCTTTCCCACCAGGAGCAAGATCTCATCCAGTATTGTATTAATATCCGTGGGCTGCCTTTCTTCTTCATCAGGTTTGGAAAAGCTCAGCATTTTCCGGAGCAATTCAGTCAAACGCACCGTTTCCGAGAGGGCCATGTCAAGCACCTTTCTCCTCTTACTCTGGGGAGAAACTTCTGTCTTAAGAAGCTCCAGGGTATTCATGATACCGTACAGGGGATTGTTTAACTCGTGGGCAATCTGCGAGGTCAACCTCCCCATGGCCGCCAGCCTTTCTGAGTGCAACAACTTCTCCTGAGTCTCTATCAGCTTTCGTTCCATATCCAGTCTCTCTTCAAGGTCCACGAATATGCCCACTGAGGCAATCTCTTTTCCTTGACTATTGTAAATGATTCCTGCAGAGAGGTGACCTTCAACGATTCCACCATCTCGCCTTACATGAACCATTGGATAGGACCTACATTTGCCAACACCACCGTATTCAGGGCTCCTCATCATTCTCATGACCTCTTTGGCCGTTCCCTCAGGATAGATCTTACCGATGTTCATTTTGCCAATGACTTCTTCAGCCTTATATCCCAAGGTCTCCTCAGCACCCCTGTTCCAGATGATAATATTCCCCTTCATATCGGTTGCCATGATAGCATTGGGTGTACTCTTTATAATCTTATCTAAAAAATCATGGGCCTCCCTGAGCTCTTTCTCTATCTTCTTTCTTTGGGATTGATCCACATTCATCCCTTCATACCCGATGACCTTCCCATGCTGATCATAACGCACATGAGCAGTATGTAAGACAGAGATAGCCTTTCCATCCTTGCGTTTGAAATCAACTTCATAATCTTTGACATAACCATCCCGTTCAATCATCTCCTGCCATCTACGGCGATCCTCTGGATTGAGATAAAGATCTGTGGCGATATTGATCTTAAGAAATTCCTCTTTGCTTTCGTAACCCAACATATCCAGCAGGGCCTGGTTGGCATTCAAGAATTTTCCTTCTTTGGCGCTCACGTAGATCCCAGAACGAACATTTTCAAACAATCTCTTGTAATCCTCTTCAGAGACCTTGAGCTCTTGTTCACGCCTTTTTCTCCCAGTAATATCTCGATATATGCTCAGCTTCGATATGGTGCCATCTGAATTTTTCAATGGAAATTCAATAACATCGTACGTTTGATCCAGATTCTGAACGTATTGCTCCCGACGAACGGTTTTCCCGCCGAACACCTCCTTTGCCCTGCACCAGGGACAGATTTTTTCCCTTCCGTATATAATTTGATGGCACTTTCCG
>JAUVXZ010000097.1 GCA_030603345.1 Pseudomonadota bacterium | reverse complement strand
CCTCTATAGTCACGTCCCTCTATGCTCATAGTTGGAAGTGCTATGATAGGGGAGATGAGTTGGGGTGTGAATACTTATTTTTCAAGATGTGACCCTGTTGTTTTAATTATGATTAGGAAGATGAATATCTTTCGAATATTCTTGTTGACAGGAAAAATCCCGTCTGAGATAAATAGCTGTGTAAGCAGATAGGTGTCAATGGAATATTAACCTCAAAAAAAGGAGGGTAAAAAATGGCAAAGAGAGAAAAAGAGGTAACCAGAAGACAATTTCTGGAAACTTCTCTAAACGTAGGAGCAGCGCTGGCAGCAATGCCAATAGTAATGAATTTGGTGGTAAGATCAAACGGCCCATCCGAGGCTCTAGCTTCTAGCAAGGAAATACGTCTTTGGGCTTCTGGAACACAGACCATAGAAGAACACTGGGGAAAACTAGAAAAGGAATTGGGAATCAAGATGCGCTTTGCAGATAATGGCAATGCAACAGGACCCGTGATAAGCAAGATGGTTTTCGGTGATGCCGCGGATATCTATGATGTAAATGGGCTTCAAGGTGGTGCTGAAAGAGAGTTGGCCGAACAGGGTGCAATATTACCTTGGGATATGAGCCTTATCCCCAACTGGGATGAAGATGTTTGGCCTATGGTAAAGAACATACCTTATCATATGGTAGGTGGGAAACGTTATGGCATTCCATTCACAATAAATGCTGATTCAATGATCTACAACGCAGATAAAATACCTTTTGTAGATACATATGCCTATGTTTTCGATAAAACATTAAAGGGAAAGACCTCAATGGAGGATTGGTGGGCAAATGCTGTAATCTTTACTGCAATGTACCTAAAGGAAAATAATATAGAAGGAATGGGTAGAATTGCAGATCCGGGAAATCTTAAGAAAGACGAACTCGAAGGCGTTATGGAATTCCTCATCAGACATAAGAAAGAAGGACAGTTCAGGACTTTTTGGAGTGGATGGGAACAGGGAGTATCCCTCATCACCAGTGGTGAGGTATGGTGCATGACCGGTTGGGAACCAATCGTTTATGCTGCGCAAAAGAAAGGAATAAATGCCAAATATGCAGACCCAAAAGAAGGCTATGAAGGTTGGTCGAACGATCTGCTCCTACACAGAGGTGTGGAAAAGAGAGGGCTCCATAAGACGGCGCATGAATTTGTTAACTGGATTTACGCAGGTTACTTCGGAAATCAGATTATGAAGTTGAGGGGATATTGTTCACCTACAGATAAGGTGGTGAAATACGCCGAAGAACATCCAGATGAATTCGATGCCAAATGGATCAAAGGAAAGCAAAACCATGTGCTAAACAAGTTTATGAAGAAAAAGGGAGAAACATATTGGCAGAATGTCCGACCTGATAACTTCAAACTCTATGAGGACTGGTGGGAGAAGCTCAGAAGATCTTAAACCGGCATTGAAATAAAAGAAACTGTGTCTGAATAGTAGTAATCAAATGGGCAAACCCCCCGGCTTTGCCGGGGGGTCTCTTAACTAGGACAGCTCGTTGACATCATATGAATGTGCTAATTTGTTAAAGGATATAAGGAAATTTAAAATCTCAAAATCAAAGGACAGAATTCTATTTTTCATTCAGCTATTACCTCCGGCCCTATTCGTTATCATCTTAGGGGTGTTCCCCTTGGTTTTGATCATAATTTGGAGTTTCTGGGAGCCGACTACTTATTGGATAAAGCCGGATTTAACAATCGCTGCATATGAGAAGTTTATTACACTGGAGCGGTACGTTACCTTTCTCAAGACCCTGAGAGTATCGTTTACTGTTACACTCCTGGCACTTATAATTGGTTATCCTATAGCTTATTTCATTCGTAAGATCGTAAATGAAAGGTATAGAAACGTACTACTATTTGCCTTCATAATTCCTTTTTTTCTCAGTTATATAGTAAGGGTTTTTTCCTTACGTCTTATTCTGGGTAGATATGGCGTCATAAACAATATCCTAGTATGGATGGGGTTAATCTCCGAGCCATTAGAGGGTTTATTGTTTAGCGAAGTTGCGGTCCACATCGGACTATTGTCTTCCTATTTACCCTTTATGATTTTTCCTATAGTTCTATCTATTGAGAGAGTTGGAGAGTCAACAATAGAAGCAAGTCAGGATCTAGGAGCAACGTTTATCCACACGCTGATTAGGGTCATTATTCCCTTAACAAAACCCGGGATTTTCGCGGGCTGTATTTTCGTTTTTGTCAGTTCCCTTGGATCAACTGTGGAGTGGGACCTGCTAGGAGGTGTTGGTGAATTTGCGACCCCGCAGATGTTGGATTCCTTAATGACCGCTCTAAAGTTTCCGTCAGCATTTGCAATATCGGCTCTAACCCTTGCTATAACAATGGGGGCTTTGGTGCTGGGATTCAAGTTTGCAAAAATTGGTGAGCTTTTTGAAACATTGGAGTGACCAAGAGAAAATTTAGATGGGAAGAGTAACCGTTCCGAAAAGGGTGTCCCTGTGGGCTTTCACCATCCTAGCCCTGATGTTCATATTTCTGCCCTCTGCTTATCTATTGTTGATCTCCTTTGAACCGTCTGAGTTGGAAAAGGTTCCCAGAAATTTCAGCGATTTTAGTTTAAGATGGTATATCCAATTGTTCCACCAGGAGAGATTGCCTGGCGCGATCAGACAATCGGTCATGGTAGGTCTTCTAACTGCAGGAATTACGTCTTTTTTATCCCTTCTATCCGGGATGTCTTACAGAAGATTGAGGAAAAAGAGTTATTTCCTAGGGCTTCTAATTTTTCCAATGTTTGTCCCTGGTATAATCGCAGCTCTTTCCTTGTCAGTTTTTTTTAGGCTCATCAGTATTCGCTCATCAATGTATACAGTTGTCCTTGGGCATGTTTTGTATGCCCTTCCCTATGCAAGTATAGTGACCTTGGTAAGTTTTTCGGGGCTAAAGGAGGGCTTAATAGAAGCAGCCAGAGATCTTGGCGCGAGTGGGTTTAGAGCCTTTAAAGATATTATTTTCCCACTCACGAGAGGTGGAATCTTCGGTGCGGCGTTATTCGGGTTCTTACTATCATTAAATGAGTTTATCAGGGCCTATTTCCTGTCTGGATGGCAGGAAACGTTATCTATTTATATGTTTGGGCAAATGAAGGGGGGAGCTGATCCTAGTATCTATGCATTGGCTGGGTTAATTTTATCAGTATCTATTTTTCTAGTGTTAGTTGCTTTAATCTATTATTCTTTTATCCGGTATTTTTCACGTTCTTTCGCTTAGATGCGAAAAATCAATAACGAGATGGATTTTGAAGGGAATGTCGGATTGACCATTTCGCATCTCCCATATAATATGATATTATGAAAAACAGAATCGAAAGTAAGAGTGAAGTAGATGTCAGTCTTAAAGATTTGTGTAAGAGGTTTGGAGATTTTACAGCCGTCTCCGATCTTACACTGGAGGTTCACAAGGGGGAATTTTTGACTTTTTTAGGACCTAGCGGTTCAGGTAAGACAACAACCTTGCGGATGATAGGTGGATTCGAGACACCTACAGCAGGGGAAGTTTACATCCAAGGCGAACTGGCAAACGACAAACCACCCAACAAGAGAGCTACCAGAACAGTCTTCCAAGATCTTGCTTTATTCCCCCATATGGCAGTTGGGGGAAATATCGAGTATGGTCTTTCATTCCAAGGCCTTAACAAAAAAGAGCGGAAGACAAAAGCCCTAAAAGCATTAGAACTGGTTGATCTTGAAGGTCTTTATGAGAGAAAGGTGGCTACACTCAGTGGTGGGCAAAAGCAGAGGGTTGCCTTAGCCAGGGCTTTAGTAACTGAACCTCCAATTCTTCTCCTGGATGAACCGCTGGGTGCTTTGGATGAAAAACTGAGGGAGCGAATGCAGGGAGAATTAAAGAATCTACATAAAAGGTTAGGAATTACATTCATCGCGGTGACACATAACCAGGAAGAGGCATTGACCATGAGCGATCGTATAGCAATAATAGATAGGGGGAGGTTAGAGCAGGTTGCAACCGCGAGGGAATTATATGAAAGCCCAAAATCTGAATTTGTTGCAGATTTCATTGGAGTAGCAAATATTATTAGGGGAAAAATTATCGAAGATAATGCTGGTGTAAAGAAATTACTATCTGATGGTCTGGAATTTTTTATTCCATCAAAGGAGGGCTTCAACATAGGTGATAATGCGATATTGGTTGTTAGACCAGAAAGGATTGAGATAGGAGATAAGGCCAGAAAAAGTAATAATTCGTTTTCAGTTAGAGTCAGGAATATTTTCTACAAAGGAGCATATCTGGAATACTATACGGTCTTGGAGAGTAGCCAGGAGATAAGAATTAGGGTGGAAAGCAAGAGTTCTTCACAAGACACATCTGCAGATTATAAGACAACAATTGGATGGAATGAGAGTGATAGCGTGGTTCTAACGAGAGAACCAAAATGATAAAATGAAAAGAGTAAAATGGCATGACAATTAATATTAAGGTAATAATACCAAATTCATCTATAGAGTTCAGGGACAGTCAAATTGAAGAACGAAAGAAAGCAGCTGCGTCAGGAAGCGAAGTGGAAGTGGTATGTTTGGCCCATGGGCCAGTATCTATTGAGGCCGCCTATGATGAAGCCCTTGCAGGGCCATATATAATCGAAGAGGTCAAAAAGGCAGAAAAAGAGGGTTTTGATGCAGTAAGTCTGGATTGCGCCATGGATACAGTTGTAAGAGCATCTCGTGAGGCAGTTAATATACCGGTTACAAGTGCAGGCGAATCTAGCTATCTTTTGGCCCTGGGACTTTGCAGTAAATTTTCGGTAGTAACAGTACTAAAAAGTACAGCCGATGCAATCAAAGAAAATATACGTAAATATGGCTTTGAAAGCAGGGTTGCATCGGTAAGATATGCGGATATTCCCGTATTGGACCTACAAGATGAAAAAAAGGCGTTTGGTGCTATCTTGAAAGAATCTAAGATAGCCATCGAACATGAAGGGGCAGAGGTTATTGTTCTTGGATGTACAGGCATGTCGTCTTTAGCACAAAGGCTCCAGAAAAGCTTGGGAGTGCCTGTAATTGATCCGGCGGTGGCATCATTAAAGCTAGCAGAAATCTATGTCACTATGGGGCTTACAACAAGCAAGATAGCATATGAGGCTCCGTCGGAGAAAAAAATACTTTAAAAAGGGAGGAAGGAAAGATGCCAGAAATGTTTGAACTAGAATTAGGGAAGGCAGGCTATATTATAGCTCATGAAATGTGTCGGATCAAGAAAGGAGAATCGGTAATAATAACGGTTGATTCTGCCATGCATTTTAAACCGGTGGAGGAGACCGCCAAGGCAGCCGAAGCTGCTGGAGGCAAGGTAATGGTAGCGTGGCATTCCACCCCAAGCGGTTATGGTAAGGTGGCCGATCCGCAGTTACCGGAATCGCTTAAAAAAGGAATACCTGCGGCAGATGTATGGATAGAATTCAATAATCAGTGGCTCTTGTATTCTACACCATGGATAGAAGCAATGGCTAATGGCAGGACACGATATCTTTTTCTGGGAGGATTAGATCCGGAACGGGTTGTCCGGTGTATTACGAAGCTTGATATGGATTTACAGGAAAAATTCCAGAATAAGGTCGTTGACCTCACCCATAAGGCCTCCAAGATGCGTATTACGACAGGGGCAGGGACAGATATCTCCTTTGAGAATGTCCGAGAGCGTCCCATAACCAATGAACTGCGTGCAGATGTCCCGGGCCCACACTTTCTGGTAGGACAGATAGGATGGGCGCCCCGGGAAGAAAGTATTAATGGAACTATCGTGTTCGATGGATCTTTTTCTGGTGGTGGTGAAGCAGACCTTGGTATTCTCAGCCATCCGATCGAGTTGGCCATTAAGAATGGAAGGATTGTTGACATTAAAGGTGAAGAGGAAGCCAAAAAGATAAGCGATTGGCTTAAGAAACTCGGTGATCCAAACATGTATAATCTAGCCCATGTGTGCTATGGATTTAATCCAGGGGCAATACTTACAGGATTGTGCACAGAAGATGAGCGGGTATGGGGGTCTACTGAATGGGGACATGGCTACCAGGGCCCTATGTTTGAAGCTAGCCTACCGGAGGCTGTGTCCCACGCTGACGGGATATGTCTGAATTCGACGGTATGGGTGGATAACGAATTGTTACTTGAAGAGGGAAAGGTAGTCCATCCGGAACTTGTTGAGATAGCGAAAGCAATGGGGAAGTAGACAAGGTATGTTAATAAGATGAACTTGTCATGTCATTAGTGTCCCAACGTTTAATCAAATAAATTCAATTGGCTATATGGTATCGGGATTAAGGCTTTGACATCGGGCTCTGTAAGTACCTGTAATAAGGGGCTTCTTTCAAAGATGGTAACACTCAAAATCTGTAGAATTGTGTAGAGGGTGACCTCTATCTGGAGCCGTTTTTTGATAATGGCAACGAGCACGTGAACCGACACTGCAATCCATATTTGTGTCTTGACTGCATTTTCTGTTGTGCCATAAAAGGACTTGATTCGTACATGCTGCTTTATCCATTTGAAAAAGAGCTCAACTTGCCATCGGCATCGATATAGCTGCAATAGTTAACGCAGGTAGAGTAAAGTTGTTGGTTAGAAAAACAAGCATTTTTTCTGTTTCAACATCGTAGTATTTGATGCGTCGAAGTTTTTCAGGATAACTCCTATAAGTGTAGAATCCCTTTACTATGGTCTGATCGCATTTGAGGCCTGTGCTCTTATCCACAGGGTGAGAATAAAGCCGACGAAACTGCAAATTGGATTTGGCCCTTATGATATAAAATGCTGCACACTGAGAAAGGATGTATAGTCTTTCAAAATCCAGATAGCCTCTGTCCATAATGTAGAAAACGCCTGGTTCCGGTATCAGCTGGTCTAGAACGTTGACATCATGCAACTTGCCATCGCTAATATGAATAAATGAAGGGATATTGCCCCGCAAATCCAAAAGTGTATGGAGTTTGATAGCCCCTTTGGTTTGACGGAAGGTGGCCCACGGAAATACTGACAGACAAAGATCGATGGTTGTGGAATCGAGGGCATAGACAGTCTGGTCGAGATCCACACCAAAATCTTCGTCTGCGTATAACTTCCGAGCTGTATTAATAAGGGTTTGAGCAAAATCTGCATATATGCGCCAGTCTCTTATTTTGTTGGCATTGGACAATGTATTGCGGTAGACGTTACTTCGAATACCAATGTGATAGAGTTTGTTTCTCTGTGCACGAAGACATGTTTCAATGTCCCTGAGACTCTCCCGATAGGTAAGCTGCGCGAATGCCATACATAGGTATTGGTCAAGACAGGTGAACTTCTTTATCTTGCGGTTTCCCCGAGTATTTCAGCGGGTACCTTGCTGGAAAATTGCTGCATGAAAAGGGCGCAAAGAGGGTCGGCTTTATCGCTGCAGACTACGATTGGGGCTATGGACAAAGCTATGGCCTGAAGGGTTACTGGGAGGACCATGGCAGGCCTTTCGAGATCGTCGGCTTTGGTTACACCCCCATAGATAAGGTGGATTTAAGCACCGAGGTGATGATGATCAAGAAAGCCAAACTGGATGCCCTCTACTGCCCTTACACTGGCTCCGGATGGTGGGCGCTACCCAAGATGCTCAAGGATTCGGGCGCCATGCCGAAATTCTTTGTGTGGGAAATAAGTTATAGCAACATGGGTTCGGCGAAGATATCAGGTGAGTATGGTGCAGAGGGCACCTATAGCTTAGCGGATCACGATCCTTCCAGTGACGCCTGGAAGGCCTTTGCCAAAAAGTGGAGAGCCAAGTACGGCAAGAAGAGCTACCCTGATGCATATGGTAATAACTACTATGAGGGCATCTACTGGGCCGCGAAGGCCTTTGAAGAGATCGGACCCGATAACAAGGACCCGGACAAGGTGGTTGAGGTGTTGCAGAAGACCTCCGTCCGGAACGTCAACGTTGGCCACATGGGACCGACGTGCCCCTACGGCACCAACCACGGCGCAAAAAAAAAGGGGGGGATCATCCAGTTTGTTAAGGGGTCCTCCGAGCTGGATCCAAGCTTCAACCTGCATCCGATCAAAGATAGGGTATTCAGCGTCCCCAAGTTGGACCTGATTCAGCTTCTGAACAAGGTCAGGGGCATGGAGAAACTGGAAAGGGGCGTGAAGTACCCAGCGGCCAAATAAGGCTTGCCTGGCTCGCCTGAGTCGTCTGATTCAGGCGACCAAAGCTTGCGGGATTGAAGTACATCTGACGGAGAGACAATGCTAGAGGTAAGAAATATAAGCCTGTCCTTTGGCGGGCTTAGGGCCCTGGACAACGTCGATCTCTATGTGGAAGAGGGCAAGATATTTGGCCTGATCGGGCCAAATGGTGCAGGCAAGACAACCCTCTTCAACGTGATCGCCGGATCCCTCCACGCCGAAAGCGGGCAGGTAAAATTCATGGGTAGGGACATAACCGGCCTGAAGCCCTATGCGATCTGCCGGGAGGGAATCGCCCGAACCTTTCAGCTTAAGAACACCTTTCCCAACCTGACTGTGTTTGACAACATCATGGCCGGTTTGCTCAAGGAGCCCACCGACCGGAAGCAGAGGCGGGAGAAGGCTCTAGAGATAATAGAGTTTCTTGGGATAGAGGGGATCACTGAGGCCATTGTCTCCAACATCCCGCCCCTGGACGGCAAGTTGGTAGAGCTGGCCAGGGCCCTGGCCACGAGCCCCAAGCTGATGCTTCTGGATGAATTGATCAGCGGCCTGATTCCTTCGGAGACAGAAAAGATCTGCGAGATTATTGAAACCCTTCGTGATAGGGGATATACTATATTCCAGGTCGGACATGAGATCAAACCGATTATGAGGACCTCCGATCGGGTCTTTGTGCTGGATCAAGGCCACAATGTGGCCGACGGCCCACCGGAGGAGATCAAAAACAATAAAGATGTCTTGAGTTGTTACCTGGAATAGCACAGGAGACAAGATTTGGCCGAACCTATTCTGAGAGTTACCAACATAATAGCTGGTTACGGCCCAATTAGCGTGATCAAGGGCATCGATTTCAATGCCTACGAAGGCGAGATAGTTGGGTTAGTCGGACCAAATGGGGCCGGCAAGACCACGTTCCTGGAGGCCCTGGTCGGAAACATCGAGATCAGAGAAGGACAGATTCATTTCCTGGATAAACGCATCGAGGGCATGTCGGTGATGAAACGGAGAAAAATGGGCATGGTGCTCATGCCCCAGGAAGACTACATCTTTCCCTTCATGCCGGTTAAGAGAAACCTGCAGGTGGCCGCAGTCCTCAGCAGGGATGAGGAAAAAGAGGAGTTACTGGATTTTGTCTACGGACTCTTTCCCGTGCTCAAGGAGAGGGAAAGGCAGATTGCCAACACCCTAAGCGGGGGAGAGCGAAAGATGCTCTCCGTTGGCATGTGTATCATGGCCAATGCCAGGGTCGTTCTTATCGACGAGCCTTCGATCGGATTGGCTCCCAAGATCGTGACTGCACTGTTTGAGAACATGAAGACGATCAAGGAAGAAACCGGCAAGACGCTGATCCTGGCGGAACAGAACGTCAAGATTCTCAAGATCGCCGACCGTATCTTCGGGCTTGAAGCTGGAAAGATAAGATTCTGCGAGAAAACAGAGGACCTTGACGAAGCAGTGGTCAAAGAGCTGTACATGGGAGAATGATTATCTCTAGGGAGTTGGCATGATTTTGGACGGACTTATCAACGGGTTGATCATGGGCGGGATACTGTCGCTGCCAGTCTTGGGCGTGGCGGTGGTGTATGGAATAACCGGGGTTCCCAACTTCGCAATCGGCCTGATCGGTGTTTTCGGGGGGTTTACCACCTGGTACTTCCTGTCCGTTGGCCTGCCATTGGCCATCTTGATTGGGATAGGGATCTGCTTTCCCATAGGCTACTTACTGCAGGGCGTGTTGTTGACGCCCCTAAGCAGAAAGAAGGAGGCAGATTCAACCCTCTTCTTCCTCATCACCATCTCTTTCGGGTTCATAGTCGAGGGTGCCATCCGGAGTGTTTTTCCAAAGCCTACCATTAGTATCGCCTTCCCCCGCCTGGGGGCTATCCATATTGGTGATGTTTCAGCGGACGGTTTCAAATTTGTTGCCCTTTTTGTTGCTGTTGTGGCACTCATCGCCATCCGCTTGTTGGAACAACACACCAAGGCAGGGAGATCATTGCAGGCCACATCTCAGAATCTGAAGCTGGCCACCTTGATTGGCATCAACACCAATCAGGTCTTTAGCCTGGCCCATGGGGCGGGTTGTTCTTTGGCCGCCGTAGGAGCCATATTTTGGGGAGCGCTGTACACCCTTGATATGGGAACCGGCTGGCATTTGGGGTTTATGGGCTTTATCATCGCGGTCATAGGTGGGATCGGAAACATCTGGGGCGGATTGATCAGCGCCCTGTTGATGGGCATGGTCATGAGCTTCGCCGGCTATTTCCTGGGCGGCGTATGGCAGAGCGTCATCTTGTACGGGATTGTCATTCTCGTTCTAATCATCAGTCCACGAGGGATATTGGGCAGTGAAAGATCTATATAGCGAGATTGCAACCGTAGTAGTCCTTCTCATTCCCCTTTCATTTATATTATGGGGAGGGTACCTGCAGCAGGTGACAGGGTTTTTGTACCTGTTTGTTCTTCAGGGCTATGTCGCCTGGTTTTTGTTGTTCAGAACCGGCCAGTTCTTCTTTGGTTATTCCGTTACCATGGCCATGGGCGCTTACGGAACCATCGTCCTGACGGAAATATACAAATGGCCATTGTTGGCCTCAGTTTGTGTCGGCTCCGGTATGGCCACACTGATCAGTGTTGGCATGTTTTTCGGCACCTGCAGGGCCAAAGGATTCTACGTGGGGATGGCATCCTTTCTGCTGGCCCTCCTCTTTCCCATGGTTGTCGAGGGAATGCGGGACATCTCGGGGGGCAGGAGCGGCATCTATTTTACCAGGCTTGATTCGCTGGTAGGGCCGGATGTATTGTATCTTTTGATAGTCCTTTTTACCGCACTCATAGTGGCCGGCCTCTTTGCCTTCATGAGAACCAAGACCGGGACCATCTTGACCCTCATTTCGGAAAATGATGACCTAACCCAGACCGTGGGGATCAATACTATAAAATACAAGGCCCTGGCATACGTCATTGCCGGCCTTCTGTCCGGGTTTGGCGGGGCACTATACGTTAACTACAATGGCTTCATTTCATCAATAGATGTGGACGCATTCACCACTCTTTACATCTTCTTCATTCCCCTCCTTGGCGGAAGGAAGATTCCCTATGGACCGCTGGTCGGGGCCCTGATCGTGATCATGGTTCCTGAGCTTTTGCTCTCGATTGAGAGATATCTCCGCATGATTATGGGAATGGTTTTCATCCTAGTCCTCGTCTTCCTGCCTGAAGGCGTGGGGCCAGGTATAGAAATGCTTTTGAAGAAGATTGTTTCAAGGTTTCGGGCTGCCCCTGTTACCGCAGTGGAAAGTTAGGAGCTATCATCTTTCCGGAATAGTCATTCAGATAGAAAGGAGAAGA